>CALKDE010000113.1 GCA_938082955.1 uncultured Pseudomonadales bacterium | reverse complement strand
CAGTTTCTAGTTTATAGACGTTGCTCATAGCGTTTTTAATCAGGTAATGGTGAGTGGTGGGGTTTTCTTGGCACTGCCTGAACCTATTCGAAGAAGCCCACCAAGCCGGCATCGAAGCAGCATTCGGCGCTAACAATCATTTGACCTTTCCCGGCAACTAGATTCATAAGAATGTCTGACCCTAGCTGCAGGTAGTTAACCGATGCCAAGAATCTCCGGCAAACATACAGCAATAGTGAAAGCTTGCAAACACTTTAGAGAAGGTCAGGCCTACTAAGACTTATTCATAGCCTTTGCTAAGGCTTTATATCCGCTATGGGCTAATTGCTCTTGCACATTGGATTGATCTTGTAGGCTGCGGTTCTGGCTGAGCTTAAACTTACACTGTATTGAAGTGATAGTGATCTCGATGCCGACGATGCCGTGCAGCATTGAGGCAGTGTAGTCGGGTTCCCAAGGATTTTGACAGGAAGATTCATTTGCTGCGGTGAGTGTATCTACCACATGCTTCAGTTTCTTGGAATCGGTGAAACTTTGCGCGGTCCCCTCTATATGCACGGCCTGATAGTTCCAGGTAGGAACTCCCGTAGATTCATACCAGCTTGGACTCACATAGGTGTGTTCGCCTTGAAGTGTGACGAGAACCTTCTGTTTTTGTATCTGTTGCCATTGCGGGTTTGCCTTTGCCAAGTGTCCGATAAGTACTCTACCTCCTGCATCAAAGAGGAAAGGCATATGAGTCGAGACGATTGCAGTATCGTGCAGTGAGATTAACTGACCAAAGGAGTTCGCTTCGATGAACCTACCTATCTCAGTCTCATCAATGATCTCGAAGTGTTTCGGTATATACATACAGGCCTCACGATGTTTGCTGGTTCTTACTCTAATTGCGGCTACAAATACTGGGGTAATTAGGCTGGTGGTAGCAGGAATGAATGTCCTTGAGTTCGATTGCCTAGCGAGTCGAAGTTCTGTTCGGTAAAGCGTGTAGGTCGCAACTTGCCGACGATCAAGGCGGTAGAGCACAGAGTTCCATATTTTTGCGCTGGGTTCAGAACAAAGGCGGAAGATAATCTACGCTCTATTTCGATGCTGATTCCAGTATCCGGAAGATCCGCGTCTTCTGCTTGAGACCTGTCTCTCATCATCGCCAGGAGCGCATCGGTAGTCAGTTCCTCTGGTTGCTGCATCAATGCCTGCAGACGTGTTTTACCGTTATCTACTTTGGGCCAGGAGGAGTTCAACAAGCCGTTCGACAATCCATGCACTCCAGGCTCAACCTCCGAAACCTTTTCTTCGTGGTTGTTGACATAAAATAGTGAGTTGCTATCGCCTACGAGCAGGTTATAGCCAGCGAATTGGTCGTAACGTTCTGTTAATCGTTTACAGTATTGCTGTGGGGAATCGTTGCCTGCTAGATACTCCCGCGTCAGATCGCCACGAGATCGAGCTCGTCGTTCGGTTTGAGACGGATCTCTTATGTTCGTCACTGCGGCGAATCGCCCACTCTGAGTTATACCCAGCCAAGTACCTCCAGCCTGCTTGTCTCTTCCACAGAGTATCTGTTGGCCAGATTCTCCATCTGTCCAAAGGGCAGCTTTAGCGGTTGGCCGGGCGAAAATCTCGTCTCTGTTGGCGGCTACAACCAGCGGGAAACGTGGGTTGCTCTGGTACGCAAAAATAATTAGGCACATCGTTACTATGTTAACGTCTCAAAGAAAGAATGGATAGAATCTCCCCAAGCAAATTTGCCAAACTTTCTTGCCACGGGTTGAGTATAATAAATGCTAACTGGCCTGCGGGCATCTCAATCGACATAAGCGACACTGACCCATGCTGACATTTCCCCAGTTTGACCCAGTAGCACTGGCCATCGGCCCAATAAGCATTCATTGGTATGGCATTATGTATATGATCGCCTTCGGAGGTGCTTGGGGACTGGCGTCAATCCGCGCAAAGCAACAACCCGGCGAATGGACAGCAGAGCAGATATCCGACTTGGTGTTCTACGGCGCATTGGGTGCGGTTCTCGGCGGCCGCATGGGCTCTGTGTTGTTTTATAATTTCGAGCGCTTCCTCTCCGATCCAATATGGTTACTGAGGGTCTGGGAAGGAGGCATGTCTTTCCATGGCGGGCTGCTCGGTGTGCTGCTGGCATTCTTCCTGTATTCGCGCAGCATTAAGAAAGAATTCTTTGAGGTTATGGACTTCATAGCACCGCTCGTGCCATTCGGCCTCGGCGCTGGCCGTTTCGGCAATTTCATCGGGGGCGAGCTTTGGGGAAGGCCCACTGATGTGGCATGGGGCATGGTCTTTCCCCATGTTGATCAATTAGTGCGCCACCCTTCTCAGCTCTACGAAGTGGCATTAGAGGGAGTCGTATTATTCACTCTCCTTTGGTGGTTCTCGTCTAAGCCTAAGCCAAGAATGGCGGTTACCGGGCTATTCGCGATTGGATATGGAAGCTTCAGGTTCTTCATTGAATTCTTCCGCGAGCCTGATTTGCATCTCGGTTTCGTCGCGTTAGATTGGATGACTATGGGACAAGTGTTATCTGCGCCATTGATAGTCGCCGGTGTGATCCTATTAATACTTGCTTATATGAAGCCTCAGCCACAACTTAACTCTTTGTAGCCGCCCTTTTAACTTAATCGATAGAAGAAAAGTGTCATGCAGCAATATTTAACTCTCTGTCAGCGAATCGTCGATGAAGGTGTTTGGATTGAGAACGAGCGTACTGGTAAAAAGTGCCTCACCGTTATCAATGCGGACCTGACCTATGATGCCGGTAGAAACGCATTTCCCATCATTACCACTCGTAAGAGTTTCTGGAAGGCAGCTATTGGCGAACTTCTTGGCTATCTGAAGGGCTTGGACAATGCCGCAGACTTTCGCGCACTGGGTACTAAATCATGGGATGCCAATGCCAACGAAAACGCGGCATGGTTGACTAATCCTGCGCGCAAGGGCGTTGATGACATGGGCCGGGTCTATGGCGTTCAAGGGAGAAGTTGGCAGAAGCCGGATGGAACAAGCATCGATCAATTGAAGAAGATAGTCGATAATCTCAAGCGAGGCGTGGACGACCGTGGGGAGATATTGACGTTCTATAACCCTGGCGAGTTCGATCTAGGCTGTCTTCGTCCGTGTATGCACACTCATACGTTTTCTCTACTCGACGATGTGCTTCATCTTACGAGCTATCAGCGCTCCTGTGATGTACCACTTGGACTTAACTTCAATCAGATTCAAGTTTTTACTCTGTTGGCACTAGTGGCACAGATTACTGGCAACTCGGCGGGGCTTGCCTATCACAAGATCGTCAATGCCCATATCTACGAAGACCAGCTCGAATTAATGCGCGATGTTCAGTTACAGCGTGAGCCGTTCGATCCTCCACAGCTGCATATCAATCCGGAT
>CALKDE010000112.1 GCA_938082955.1 uncultured Pseudomonadales bacterium | reverse complement strand
AAAGGCAAAGCCGGTCAAAAAATATCTCATGCCGAATTTCGTAAAGCCTGTAGAGACTATGCAACCAAGCAGGTAGATATTCAGCGCAAGGGCTTTATTCGTTTGGGCGTACTAGGCGACTGGGACAATCCCTATCTGACGATGGACTTCGAGACAGAGGCTGACATAGTGCGGTCGCTGGGTAAAATTGTAGAGAAGGGCCATCTGGTGAAGGGTTACAAACCCGTGTACTGGAGTGTTGTCGGCGCTTCTGCTCTAGCTGAAGCGGAGGTTGAATATCAGGACAAAGATTCCTTCGCGGTAGATGTGCGTTTCGCACCGCAAGATAGAGATTCATTTCTAGCTGCGTTCCCAACTGCTGGCTTGTCTGTTGGCACAGATGAGACTATCTCAGTTGTTATATGGACGACAACGCCTTGGACCTTGCCATCGAATCAAGCAGTCTGTCTGCATGCCGAGTTAGACTATGCGCTGGTTCGCTGTGAGCTTGATCAAGGTGCTGAGTTACTCGTTGTAGCGAAGGCTATGCTCGAAAAAATCATGGTTCGCTATGAATGCGAGTCGTTCGAGGTAGTGGCTCAGGCGACTGGCGCAGAGCTGGAAAACCACATCCTTAAACACCCCTTCGTCGAGAGAGAAGTGCCGCTGATTCTAGGTGAGCACGTAACCACCGAGGCCGGAACCGGAGCTGTGCATACGGCACCGGACCATGGTGTCGACGATTTTAATGTCGGTGCACTCTATGCTATAGGCACCTTAAATCTTGTCGATGAGAACGGCGTCTTCACCCAAGCGGCTGGCGACTTCGCTGGCGCTCACGTGTATAAGGTGGATGAAGACATAATCGCTAAGCTGCGTGATGTGAAGGCGCTGGTCGCCTTGGATAAGATCAATCACAGCTATGCACATTGTTGGCGGACGAAGACCCCTCTAATTTATCGCGCTACGCCGCAGTGGTTTATCAGCATGAGTGAGCAAGACCTACTGGGTAAATCCTTGGCTGCGGTTGAAAATGTTAAGTGGATTCCCGATTGGGGTAAGGCGCGCATCGGGCTCATGTTGAAGGGCAGCCCAGACTGGTGTGTCTCTCGCCAGCGTACTTGGGGCGTGCCGATTACACTGTTCGTCAACAAAGAAACACAGGCTCTGCACCCTCAGACTGCTGAATTGATTGAGCAGGTGGCGCAGCGCATCGAGAAAGCGGGTATCGAGGCATGGTTTGAGTTGGAGCCTCAGGAATTACTCGGTGACGATGCGGCAAATTACGAGAAAGTTACTGACACACTAGACGTATGGTTCGATTCTGGCGTGAGTCACTATTCCGTCATGGCGAAGAGAGAAGAATTGACCTATCCGGCTGATCTTTATTTGGAAGGTTCAGACCAGCATCGGGGGTGGTTTCAGTCCTCGTTGAAAACTGCCGTGGCAATGAACGATACCGCTCCCTATAGGGAAGTGCTAACCCACGGGTTCTTCGTGGATGCAGACGGCAAGAAGATGTCGAAGTCCTTGGGCAATACCGTCGCGCCAGATTTAATTTTTAAACAGTATGGCGCCGATATTCTGCGCCTGTGGGTAGCAGCGACGGACTATCGTGGCGAGATGACTGTATCGGATGAAATATTTAAAAGAGTTGCTGATTCCTATCGCAGAATTCGGAACACCTCGAGATTCATGCTTTCCAATCTCAACGGCTTCGATCCGGAGAAAGATCAGGTAGAGGCGCAGGAGATGATCGCCGTCGACTATTGGATAACTCGGCAATGTCAGCAACTGCAGAAAGAGGTTATCGAACATTATGATAATTACAATTTTCTGAATATCTATCAGAGGATTCATAGTTTTTGTGTGGTCGAGCTCGGCGGTTTCTATCTCGATGTAATAAAAGACAGGCAGTACACGACTCAGGCAGATAGCTTGGCTAGGCGATCAACACAGACGGCTCTATTTCACATTCTCGAGATGTTTAGTCGCCTGATTGCACCGATACTCAGTTTTACAGCAGATGAGATATGGCAGAATATTCCGGGTAGCCGAGAGGAGTCGGTATTTCTATCCAACTTCACCGATGGGATTTCCGACTACCCAGAATTGAGTACTTTTGACGATGCATTCTGGCAGCAATTACTTGCGGTAAAGACTGTGGTGAATAAAGAGCTGGAAGCTAAGCGAGCGGCAAAGGAAGTAGGCGCCAGCCTAAGTGCGGAAGTCGATGTCTATTGCGAAGATGCGCTAGCCAAATCGCTAGCGAGTCTCGAATCAGAGCTGAAGTTCGCGCTGATCGTTAGTAGGGTTGCAGTCCATCCGCTGTCCGAGGCGCCTGCTGATGCTAGTTCTACAGATCTGGACACCGTAAAATTAGTAGTGTCTGCGTCAGCGCATGAAAAGTGTGAGCGCTGCTGGCACCATACCCAGGACATAGGACAAAGTGCCGATCACCCAACGTTATGCCAGCGCTGTGTCGTCAATGTTGATGGGGCAGGCGAGCCGCGCGATTTTGTTTAGGATTCTACTTCGGATAAAGCCATGACCCTGGAAACAACACAGAGCATAGCGGCAGGCTCACTCGTCAGCCTGCACTTTTCTCTGGCGCTCACGAGCGGTGAGTTAATCGATAGCAATTTCGAACAGCCGGCCGCTAGTTTTCGCTTGGGTGACGGTAGCATGTTGCCCGGCTTTGAGCAGGAATTGCTTGGCCTAAGCAAGGGCGACGAAATCGAGACCGCATTAGCCGCAGAACAGGCCTTTGGGGCTGTTAACCCCGCAAACAGACACCGATTCCCCATTGCCAAATTCCGGAATTTGCTGGAAGATGACTTGATACCTACCGAGGTAGGTGCTGTTGTTTCATTTAAGGACGCCGGCGGATTTGATCTTCCCGGTGTCATCGCAGAACTAACAAAATTCATGGTGGTGGTTGATTTTAATCATCCACTGGCGGGCAAGGAAATAGTTTTTAAGGCGCGGATCAATTCGGTAATCGACGCCGACGTGGAAGCCATAGAAATAAAAGTATAACCATTCTCAAACTACCCATCTCGAGGCATTAGTGAATAGTCATGTTGTAAACGACGCATCGACTGCAACATCCATACGGCTGGCTAATCCCAGGGGCTTCTGTGCGGGTGTGGACCGGGCGATAGATATTGTGAATAGCGCCTTGGATATTTTCGGTGCACCAATCTATGTCCGTCACGAGGTGGTTCACAAT
>CALKDE010000111.1 GCA_938082955.1 uncultured Pseudomonadales bacterium | reverse complement strand
ATTCTTGAAATTAGTGAACTCTTAGTACTTTAAGACCGCTATTAACCGTTAGATCTTAATCTTAGGTCTTAACCTGAGGAAGTCCGTGAAAAGCAATACAAGTGTCAGTGACGGTGTCCAGCTGGTTCGCGTCGAAAAGTCTCATATTGGTCAGCGTCTGGATAACTTTCTTATTAGGCATCTCAAAGGCGTTCCTAGGACGCGTGTATACCGACTGATCCGTCGAGGTGAGGTTAGGATTAATAAGAAGCGATGTAAACCTGACCGGAAGCTGGAGTTGGGGGATGAAGTCCGCATTCCACCCTACACATCTAGTTACAGCGAACAGACGGCGAAGCCGAGTCCGGCACTGCAGGAGTTTTTAATAAATAGCATCCTGCTGGAGAACGATGATCTGCTGGTGATCAATAAACCGGCCGGCATGGCGGTGCATGGTGGCACCAGTGTCGCCATGGGC
Organism: uncultured Pseudomonadales bacterium; assembly: GCA_938082955.1. GTDB lineage: Bacteria > Pseudomonadota > Gammaproteobacteria > Pseudomonadales > Pseudohongiellaceae > UBA9145. Next base: position 4,744 of record CALKDE010000111.1, on the reverse strand, counting down.
CTCATCGAAGCGCTTCGTCAATGTAAGCTTGAATGGGGTGAATTGGAACTGGCCCATCGGATCGATAGGGGCACTACAGGCTGTCTAGTTATTTCTAAAAACTCCATATTTTTAAAGCATATACAGAACCAATTTAAAGTAAAAAATGTAAAAAAACACTATATAGCATTGGTTCATGGCATATGGCCTGAGTCCCTTACTGTCGTCGATGCACCCTTACAAAAAGACCCCGTAGGGGAGAATGAGCGCATCGTTCGGGTGCTTGAAAGCGGCAAACCCTCTCTGACTCGCTTCGCGGTGAGGCAGCATTTCGAGGGCGCAAGCCTGATAGAAGCGATGCCTCAGACTGGGCGTACCCATCAAATTCGCGTGCATTGCCAGCATTCTGGGCATGGAATAGTGGGTGATGAAAAGTATACCTTTAAGGCTAAGAACAGCGCTTTGTCGAAGGTAAAAAACCTCTGCCTTCATGCCTGGAAAATCGAATTTGAACTGCCTGAAGGGGGCGCGCCTATCCGTGTGGAAGCTGCTATCCCAAATCATCTAGACGCGTTAATACAAAAATTGGGTAAATAGCTTTAAATACAGATGCTTAGAGAATTATCTAGGCTATAACTATTGCGAGAAATCTTTGACAGATGACGGCCATACGCCTATTATGCGCGCCTGATGTCAGATAGCTCTATTCCAGCCTACGCAGATACCCGTAAAATCTTCCAGCAAGAAGATAGTATTAGCGGCAATTTAGGCCTAAATAGGCTGCCTCGGTTCTCGAAGACCCTGGCGAATGATCAGGGGTTAGTGTCTCTTGAGCTGAAGTTTACGTTTGGCGAAGCAAAAGAGCGGTTAATAGTGGGCAGTTTGCAGGCCCAGGTAAATGTTTTCTGTCAGCGCTGTCTTAAGCCTCTAGCTATAGCGCTTGCGGACGACATAGAGCTAGCACTAGTGCGAGATGAAGAAGCGGCACTGCGACTGGACGCGAAATTGGATCCTTGGATTTGCGAGGGTCACAAGCTAGATCTGGCCGAATTGATCGAAGAACAATTGATTTTATGCACGCCGATAGTGAGTTATCACGAAAGTGGCGACTGCATGACTCAGAAGGATTATGTAACCGGTGAAGATGCTGCAGAAAGTCTTGCTAGCGAAAGCCCGTTTGCAGTGCTTAGATCACTTAAAGACAGTGACACAAGCGATTAAACAGTTTACAGAATTTGTATTAGGAGATTGAAATGGCAGTTCAAAAAAGCAAGGTCACCCGTTCACGGCGTGGCAAGCGACGAACTCACGACTCCCTTACGGGACCTACGCTTTCTACGGACCAGACGACTGGCGAGATTCACCGTCGCCATCACGTAACGGCAGACGGCTTCTATAAAGGCAAGAAAGTACTGGATCTGGGCGAAGACTAGGGCGCCAAGCCTTGAGTTTGCCTAAGCGCATAGCAATCGATGCTATGGGCGGTGATGGTGGGGTAAGAGTTACTCTCCCAGCTACTTTGCGCGCTCTGGAATTAAATTCCGACCTGTCAGTTACCCTCGTTGGCGATAAAAGTCAGATAGAGCCCTACTTGGACTCTATCTCACCTATGCTCGCCGATCGCACCTTCATTGACCATACACTCGACGTCATTAGTGAAGGTGATAAGCCCGCGCAAGTCTTACGCAGTGGCAAGACGTCCTCTATGTATAAAGCTGTGCAGTTGCTCCAGGGCGGCCGTGTAGAGGCTATGGTTAGCGCAGGCAATACCGGTGCGCTACTGATGATTGGCAGACACCTGCTAAAGACAATAAGCGGTATTCAAAAGCCGGCCATAGTGGCCAGCATTCCTGGCGCTACACGGCAGTGTTTTCTACTCGATGTGGGCGCCAACCCCCAGGTTGATGCACAGCAATTGTTCGAATTTGCTGTAATGGGCTCGGTTCTCGCCGAATCTTTGCAGGGGGAAATCGCCAAGGTTGGACTGCTCAATATCGGTTCCGAGCAGTTCAAGGGCACAGAAGAAGTGCGTGATGCGAGCGTGCTGATGGATCGTTGCCAAGCTTTTGACTATGTCGGCTTCATCGAGGCAAATGAGCTATTCGAAGGCAGGGCAGATGTGGTCGTCTGTGACGGATTTGTAGGTAATGTTACGATCAAGACCAGTGCCGGTGTTGCGAATGTCGTCAAGAAACTGCTGTCCTCACAATTATCTACAGACTCTACAAATTCACCTGAGAGCGAACGTAAGGCCAAGTTATTCAAGAGCCTTAGCGATCAAATCAATCCCCATCGCTACAATGGCGCAAGCTTGCTTGGCCTGCAGGGCAGCATAATAAAGAGTCATGGCAATGCAACGGTAGAAGGCTTCGGCTACGCAATCCAACAAGCGGTTAGAGAGGCAAAAAATGCCGTTCCTGAATTGATAAGAGAAAAAGTAGCTGCGATCATTGCAGCAAGCTGAGCAGCTGACTGCTTAGCCCCTAACTATGTGGAACGTAACAAGCGCATAAAATTAGAATAAACGAGGTTTGATGCCAGAATGAATAATATTGGTTTTGTCTTTCCAGGGCAGGGGTCGCAGAAGTTAGGCATGTTGGCGGATCTGGCGGCGCACTTCGGCGTGGTAACGGATACCTTCGCTGAGGCATCGGCGGTATTAGGTAAAGACCTCTGGGAAGTAAGTCAGATTGATCAGTATGAACAGCTCAATCAAACAGATATTACACAGCCCGTGTTATTAGCGGCATCAGTCGCTATTTGGCGAGTCTGGCAGGGCCAACACGGTGTGCAGCCTTCGATTCTGGCAGGGCACAGCCTTGGAGAGTATTCGGCGCTAGTTTGCTCCGGCGTGCTTGCCTTTGGCGACGCGATTCAACTCGTTCATCAACGAGGACGCCAGATGCAGGCAGCGGTAAGCGCCGATGCCGGGAAAATGGCAGCGATAGTCGGTTTTGATGACGACAAAATAGCAGGGCTTTGCGAGCAGGCGGCTCAAGGGCAGGTAGTTAGCGCCGCCAATTTCAATTCTCCCGGACAGACTGTGATAGCCGGTGATATCGATGCCGTTGAGAGAGCGATGGTTCTGTGCAAAGAGGCGGGCGCTAAAAGAGCGCTGCCATTGAATGTCAGCGTTCCTTCACACTGTGCATTGATGGGGCCCGCCGCTGAGCAATTGCAGGCGGAATTAGATACAGTGCAATTCAATTCCCCGCTGATACCCGTAGTGCAAAATGTGAACGCGCAGATCTGTGAAGATCCAAACCTGATAAAGGAAAACCTAATAAAGCAGTTGTATGCGCCTGTATTGTGGGTAGATTCTATAAAGAGTATGAGAGAAAACGGCGTTGAAAAAATACTCGAATGCGGCCCAGGGAAGGTGTTAAGTGGGCTAATCAGGCGAATCGAGCCGGCTATAAGCTGCTTTACGAGCGAGGCTCCTGAGGGTTTGGCCAGTGCACTAGCCGAATTACCGTCTTAACTGCTGACACGCATCGGGCAACGGCAACTTAAGAATAAAGAGCTACAGATTAAGGGAATGAGGACATGAGCGATTCTACGACAATAGCGCTGGTAACCGGAGCGAGCAGGGGTATAGGCCGTGCCATAGCCTTGAATCTAGGTAATAGCGGGTTTACCGTTATAGGGACAGCAACTTCCGATTCCGCAGCGCAGAATATCAGTGGTTATTTAGCCGAGCATTCTATTCAGGGTGAGGGTTTGTGCCTGGACGTCTCCTGTGATGAATCTGTCGCTGCCATGATGGCTGTTATTTCCGAAAAACACGGCGCACCGACGGTATTGGTAAATAACGCCGGAATAACCAAAGACAACCTGCTCATGCGCATGAAGGCTGACGAATGGTCTGACGTAATCGATACTAACCTCGGCTCCATGTATCGCCTGTGCAAGGCTTGCATGAAGGGCATGACTAAAGCTCGCTGGGGTAGAATTATTAATATCAGCTCAGTAGTGGGCTCGAGCGGCAATGCTGGACAGTCAAATTACGCTGCTTCAAAGGCGGGCATCGAAGGCTTTAGTCGTGCCCTCGCGAAGGAGATAGGTTCTAGAGGTATTACGGTAAATGCCGTTGCCCCGGGGTTTATAGCAACCGATATGACTAAAGATTTACCAGAGAAGCAGGCGCAGGCTCTTCTGTCTTCGATTCCTCTGGGCCGGTTAGGTCAGCCTGAGGAGATCGCCGCGATGGTGGGTTTCCTGGCCTCCGATAGTGGCGCCTATATCACTGGAGAGACCCTTCATGTGAACGGTGGCATGTATATGGCATGACACTAAGCAATTGATTTTTATATTAATTTATGGCAAAAGGCTTATTTTTGCATTTAGGCATTACATCGCATGGAAATAGAGGTAAACTTGCGTCCTGAATTATTCACCGGGTAGCTGCCAGACCCACGAAGAGAGCCGAACTAGTAAAAAGTTTGGTGAAAATAAAGTAAATAGATTGTTTGAAAATCACCCGAATAACCAATAACAAGCCTGTTCGAAAGGCCACTGGCAACACTGCTAGAAACTGTATTAGGAGCTAATAAAAGATATGAGTAGCATTGAAGAGCGCGTTAAGAAAATTGTCTGCGAACAGCTTGGCGTAAAAGAAGACGAAGTAAAACCTTCTGCTTCTTTTGTTGAAGATCTAGGCGCTGATTCTTTAGATACAGTCGAATTGGTGATGGCATTGGAAGAGGAATTCGAAACTGAGATTCCTGATGAAGAGGCCGAAAAAATTACTACAGTTCAATTGGCC
>CALKDE010000110.1 GCA_938082955.1 uncultured Pseudomonadales bacterium | reverse complement strand
GGTTTCTCGAGCAGCATGAAATTCGAATTGTTATCTGTGAGTTTAGTTTACTAGGGGAGGACACGATGTGAGCACAGCACAGAACAAGAAGGGAATCGATCTTTATACTTGGAATACGCCGAATGGGCGTAAGGTGTCCATTATGTTAGAAGAGGTCGGCCTGCCTTACAGTGTTTTTCCCATTGACATTACGAAGGGCGATCAGCTCCAGCCGAATTTTTTGTTCCTCAGTCCTAACAATAAGATTCCCGCGATTGTCGATCACGATGCTGGCATTCATCTAATGGAGTCAGGTGCAATTTTAATGTACTTAGCGAACAAGACGGGAAAACTGCTAAGCCCAATCAGTGAGAAATACTGGGAACAGATGGAATGGTTAATGTTGCAAATGGGCTCAATTGGCCCAATGCTTGGCCAGACCCATCATTTTGTAAAATTTAATCCAGGTAAGTCGCCGTATGCAGAAGAACGCTATAGAAAGGAGAATGCGCGCCTCTATCAGGTGCTAGAGAACAGGCTTCAGGATAGGGAGTTTATTTGCGATGAGTATTCGATAGTCGACATAGCAACCTGGCCATGGATATCCCGCTTTGACTTTCAGCAGATGAAGCTATCCGACTACCCTAACCTGAAGCGCTGGTATCTAGATATAGCGAGCCGGCCGGCGGTGCGCAGGGGCTATGGCGTGCCAGATGCCTTAGAGGTGCCGTTGCCCGAGTAGGCGCAGCGCTGTTCAGGTGAGTTAAAGCAGAAGCATCGAAAGGGTTAGGTTGTAACGACCTAACCCTTGTGAATAGTGTGCCTAGTCGACAATGCTGTCATAGATAATATCGCGAGATATATTTCTCATATTCGCAGCGCCGGGGCGTCTCTGACCCTGTGCCTGAATCATGCCTATCAAGAACATATCCTCAACCGGGTCTACCCAAAACCAAGTGCCGGCAGCGCCAGACCAATAGTAAGTGCCTGGGCTAGCCGGTGTATTCGCTTTTTTGGGGTCGTAGATAACGGCGAAGTCGACGCCAAAGCCTTGGCCAGCCTGACCATCACTTGTAGCTGTGCCGCGCAGGTTTAGTTCATCTTGTAAGCTATTGGTGCGCATTATTCGCACTGATTCCGGAGAAAGGATTTTCTGCCCATCTAGTTCACCTTCGTTAACCAGCATCTGTAGAAAACGGGCATAGTCATGGGTGGATGAAACGAGTCCACCACCGCCAGACTCTAATCGTTCTGGATCGAGATAGCTGGGCCGATCGGTACGGTGTGGCCTTTGTACCAGGCGATTGCGCTCGGAATCCCAATTGTGAACCTCAGCGAAGCGACTGACATCTTCGGCTTTTACATAGAAACCGGTATCAATCATGTCTAGAGGCTGAAAGATATTCTGCTGCAGGAATTCGCCGAAGCTGAGCCCTGAAAGCTTTTGTACAATGTAGCCTTGAATGTCTACGGCGATCGAATACGACCACTGTTCGCCGGGTTGAAACAGAAGAGGTATATCGGAGACTTTCTCGATAAGGTCGTCGAGGTCTGAAGAGGCAAGTACTTCGGTGTCGCGAAATTTGTTATTGATCGGATCGCTACCGCCCAGGCCGTAACCGAATCCTGCCGAGTGGTTAAGCAGTTCGCGCATATTTGGTTCACGCGCAGCTGAGACCAATTCCATTTCGCCATCGTCGTTATAGCTGCTCATGATGCGCAGGTTCGCCAATTCGGGAACATGCTTGCTAACTGGGTCATCAAAATTCCAGAGGCCTTGTTCGTGGAGTATCATTAATGCAACGCCGGTCACTGGTTTGGACATTGAATAAATCCGAAATAGTGAATCCATCTGCATTGAAGCCTGATCATCGACTCTGGCGAGGCCAGTAGTCTCGAAGGTGGCAACTTCACCATCTTTAGCAAGTATCCAAACCATACCTGCCACGTCTTGATCCGCGACAATCTTTTCCATGGCAGCGTCTAAAGCTTGGACGCCTTCCTCGGTAAAGCCTGCGGCGGCAGCGCCTACTTCCGCTTGTGGCCAGGACGAGGCTGCCTGAACAGCAGTGCCAAGGGTTAGGCTGACCGCAATCACCAGTAATGATTTTTGCCAGTTGTTTATTATGAACCTAGTCATTTTCAGCTCTCCGCATAGTCTTAGTAGTAGTATTTTTCCCAGCTTGGCGGGATGAACTAGCCCCGTATGGCAAGGGTGTAGATAAAGAAAAACCGCGCAAGGAGCTGATACTAACCCTCTTGAGCGGTCATTGGCTAGTGACTGTGACTCGTAAAAGCCAACGGCTAATTGACGTTGACGTTTGTGCCAAGTCTTTACAATAACAACGTACAAAATTTTCAAAATAAGGACACAGCGGTAATCATTACTGAGATGATTCACGATGCGCGTATCGTTCAGATTGGCGAACGTCTTCCACTGGATGAGAAGATTGGATTATGGACCGGTGACTCAAGAGGCTATTGGGAGGGTGACACATTGGTAGTAGACGCGCGTAATTTCAATGGGCTTACGCACAGCTACAGTGCGTTTGGTGATTCCGAGGACAAGCTGCTTGTGGAGAAGTTCTATCGTGCAGGCCCTTACACAGTAAATCATGAGAAGACACTAGATGACCCTTCTACCTTCACTGATAGGATCACAGCTATCGTGTCGATGACAAAAGTTGCGGGCCAGCTCTATGAGTACGCCTGCGATGAGGGTAACTATGGCATGCAGAATATTTTGCGCGGCGAGCGCATTGCCGAAAAAACGCCGCAGAATCTGGCGCTAACTAAGCGCTCTATTTTTGTTTTCTCTTCTTTTGTCACAGTGACACAACACAACTTCCCTGTTGTGCTGCCCTAGTACCAATTTTTCCCGGCGAGCATTTGGCCCAAAGAGTTGACATTCAGCCGCCCTGTTTATACTGTATATATATACAGTATAAAGATCTCAGTACATCATGGCCTTAAACCACTCAATAGCACGCGCCTGGGCATCCCAGGCGGAGGTAGGCGCGTCTCTTAAGCCTTGCAATAAAGACAGGAGAGCGACGTCTCGGTCCGCAACAATGCAGGCTTATGCGGAGCTTCATTGCATTTCTAACTTCACATTTCTACGAGGCGCCTCGTTTCCTGAAGAGCTAGTAGAGCGGGCAGAGGTGCTTGGATACAGCGCCATTGCTATTACCGATGAATGTTCTCTGTCCGGTGTGGTCAGGGCGCATATGGCCGCTAAAGAGCGGTGCATCAAATTGATCATCGGCAGCGAGTTCGTGTTGCGGGAAACAGCGACTGAACCTGTGCAAGATGAACAGATGATTCGAAAAGCTCTGGATGAACCTCTAGCTAGAAACCGCAATGCATTGAACAACGGAATGCGAATCGTGCTGCTCGCCCTCAACCGCAAAGGTTATGGCGAACTTAGTCACCTAATAAGCTGTGCGCGTCTACAAGCGAATAAGGGTGAGTACCGAATCGATAGCAAGCTATTGCAGGAAAAATTCTCTAATGATTGTGCGCTTTTGTGGATTCCCAATCTTAAGCAGTCAGATGCCTGCATCGAATCACAGGCAGGTTATCTGCGAGAGCTAACTGTAGACAATCTATGGATTGCGGCGGAGCTTCTT
>CALKDE010000109.1 GCA_938082955.1 uncultured Pseudomonadales bacterium | reverse complement strand
CGCAGTTGGCTTATATGAGTATGATAATTCACTGTCATTAATCCTTGTCCAAACCCGCCTGCAACTGCACATCACGAATACGAATAGCATATCTATGCTGCAGAGAAATCGCTTCACCTTGGGCAATCATCTCTTCGCCTACACGCACATCGATGGTATCAACCGCAACATTCTTGAGGCTCACGTAGGAGCCTTCTTTCAGCTCTATCAACTGTTTAATCGAGATATTCGTTCTACCAACTTCAAGGATAAGTTCTATGGGTATTTCTCCAAGTCCGGACAGCTCAGCCGCACCGGCAACACCCAGAGACGGAATCCTTTTTGCCCCTAACGGTTCACTGAGCTCACCCAGAGCCAGAGGACGGACTGAACGTGGAGCGTCTCCCTCAACAGTTTCACCCCGCCCATGATTGCTGCCGGCCATAGTTTTTCCTGGTTACTGATAATCAGTATTGTTTGGCTTATTATTGTCATTCATAAGAGTTTTCCAGAGCCTATTAGCTCAGCACCTTCAATCCGACCCTGCCGTTAATATCACCCATTTTAGCTTTGCGCATAGCAATGCCATTCACCTTCAGATCTAATTCCTCTGGTGAATCCACAGTGATAATATCGCCTCGCTTTAGTTTGAAAATCTCGCCGATTGTTAGCTTGGCGCCAGTCAACTCTCCAGTAATGTCCACTTCAAATCCAAGAGCCCTCCCCGAAATAACCTCTTTCGCTGATATTTCACCACTTTGAATTTTTGATTTTTTGTTGCGGAAGATGGCATCGATGACTCCACCGGGCATCACCAAATGAATTTCTCCACCGGCTCCTCCGGACAGGGTCACGGTGAACGGCCGGATCATAAGCACGTCATTCTCGCCATAGGTGGAAAGATGGGCTGCATTAACATCAGTTTCCACCTCAGTGAAATCCGAGTCTGCAAGCTCTTTCCAGCTACCTTTAATAGTTTCAATGATCGTAGCAAGGATGATTTTGACAACCCGCGTTTCAGTATCGGTGAAGTCGCGCCTTTCAATTTTAATTGGACGGGATCCGCCACCAAAAAATATGTTCACCAAAGAATGCACGAGATCGGCTGAAAGAACGAGAGCGGAATAACCTACCATTCCAGTAATCGAATACACATTTATACTTGCCGGCACACTCAGTGATTTCGCGTAGGAGGAAAACTTAGAAATATGAATTTCTTTGCGCTTTATCACTACGCTTTTTTGCAACATGCCAAGAAGCTTGATCCTGAGGTTAGTCTGGATACGCTCATCAACAATTTTCACATCCTGCGTCCAACCTTTGACTCGATGCATGCCGCTGGTTATGTCATAAAGCTCATAACTTTCACTGATAATCCGCGAGTCGGGCCCTTCGTCACCGACCTCGTTGATCAAGGCTTCTACTTCATTGTCTGACAGTAATTCACTCATTGTTCTCGCCTAATGGTCTACGAAATCATTCCGCTTGAATCCTGACCCAGTGAAATTTCGCCGGCATCTGCCAGCTCCTTGGTTGCAGCAAGAATTTCTTTTTGCGCCTCTTCAACATCACTGACTCTGACCGGTCCTAGGCTCTCCATGTCTTCAACGAATATTTCTGCTGCACGGCTAGACATGTTCTTGAGTACCTTTTCTTCAATGGTTTTATCTGCACCCTTTAACGCAAGAACCAGCTGGTCTGTAGCCAATTCTCTGAGAAGCTTTTGGAAGTCTCTGTCCGGTATTTTCTTGAGGTCATCAAAAACGAACATTTCTTCCTGTATACGCTCGGCTGTGTCCTCAGTTTGTTCGGCAATTTTCTTCATGAGCCTTTCTTCAAAAGCTTTGTCGAGGGCGTTGAAAATACCGGCAACGCTTTTAACACCACCCAATTCTGGGCTTTTTTTGCTAACCACACCGTCAACTTGTTTCTCAAGGGCTTCGTTAAGTGCTTGCAAGGCCGCCGGATTCACCGATTCCATCTCAGCCATCCTGATGACCAATTCAACGGCAGCATCTTCAGGCAGGTTGGCCAGCACTTCCCCTGCCAATTCTTCGCCTAGATGGGAAACGACAATCGCTTGAATCTGCGGGTGTTCGATCTCAATAATGCCAGCGATCAGCTGTGGCTCCATCCATTTCAGTGAATCGAGCCCCCTGGTACTTCCTCTTAGGGTGATCTTTGCTAGGATTCGTTCTGCATTTTGATCACCTAAAGCCTGCACCAACACAGACCTTGTGAACTTCTCCGACTGCATATTGATGGAGGTATCCTGCTGCGACTGATTGAGGAAGGAAATCAGCACTTTATTAACTTCATCCACACCCATCTCACCCATGCCATTCATCTCAAATCCGATCTTCTGGACTTCATCACTGGAAAGCTGACGCAGGATATCCGCTGCTGATTGCTCCCCCATCACCATGAGGAACTGAGCTGCCTTTTCTGATCCTGTTTGCTTTGAGCCTTTTCGCTTTCTCATCTCATTGCTTCTTTTAGTGTTATCAATCTGCCAATCGAGCTCGCTCGACCCACCGTCAATCTATTGACAACGTTGTTTTTCTACCATCATATTTATGACACCAATACTGTTCAATCCGTGTGAACACCGCTTTAAACCGGGCCTTAGCATCCAAACTAGCTATTTTCGTCTACGTTACTTACTGTCTCTGTTAGGTATTTAGCAAGTACTGTGCCATGGGCTATAAAACG
>CALKDE010000108.1 GCA_938082955.1 uncultured Pseudomonadales bacterium | reverse complement strand
CCGGCATACAGGAAGTCACCGTTCATGCGATCTAGTGCATAGACGTGTCCGTTTCGGGAAACCTGCACGATCATCTTGCGCATTTCGCCTTCGAACATCTCTTCAATGATCATCGGCTCCGAGGTGGAATCGTGATCAAATTCGTCTCTGGGTGAGGTTTGGAAATACCAGCGCAGATCGCCGCTATCGGCATCCAGGGCAACTACGGAGTTGGAATACAGATTGTCACCTGCCCGCACCGCGTTATTGATGTCTGGCCAAGGATTACCCGTGCCCCAGAACACCATGTCAGTCTCAGGATCGTAGGTGCCCGTCACCCAAGTAGGGGCGCCACCGGTCTTCCAAGAGTCGCCTAGCCAAGTTTCGTTGCCAGGCTCGCCTTCTGCAGGTGTGGTATAGAAGCGCCAGCGACGCTCGCCTGTGTTGACGTCATAGGCATCGATGTAGCCTCGAATACCGTATTCGCCGCCGCCCACGCCAATCAAAACCATGTCTTTAACGACTAGTGGCGCACCGGTAACCGAGAAAGACTCACGGTGATCGCCTACCTCGGCATCCCATAATTGAATGCCTGTGGCGGCGTCGAAAGCCAATAGGTGGGCATCTAGTGTTCCATAAAACACCTTGTCTTCATGCAGCCCTACACCCCGATTGTGAGGTCCACAGCACAGATCTACATTTTCGAAGTCATGGTCGTAGCGCCACAGCTCATCGCCAGTTAACGGATCGACGACGATCAGGTGGCTATTCGCCGTAGTTAGGTACATGCGGCCATCATTTACTAGGGCTGTTACCTCAAAAGCACCCCCTGTCACGCCAGTCTGTTTGATCCATACAGGACGAAGATTGGCCACTGATTCACGATTTATCTGAGTATCCGGCATATAGCGCCATGCGCCGTAGTTCTTACCATAGGTAACCCAGCGGTCGGAATAATCCTGCGCATTCTCCAGAATGTCAGAAGTAACGTCCTGTGCGGTGCTGGCCGATGCAAACAGACCCAGACCGAGTAGCACCAACAATGACTTTGAAAATTTACTCATTTGAATAACCTTTTTTTGCAATAAATAACTGAATTCTTTACTATTACCGCGATGAATCAGCGTCTGATTGTCGCCCAGAAACCGGATGACAATTAAGCTATAAACCCCCTGCTTCTGTCAATTAAGATGCTCCGAATTAGGGCCTAATTTGGGGCAAACCGGCCCTATTACAATCAAATCACGCAAATTGCACAAAAAGCAGTTGCGTCATATCATCAAGCCCGTTTGACGCGGTTCCCGCGCCAAGAAGAATAAGAATAAGAATAAGGATAAAAAATGATTATCTACGGCGTAGCACTACTTTCCGCTTGTTTGATACTGGGAATGCTTATTGGAGAGGCGCTAGGAGTTGCTCTCGGCGTTCAGGCCAACGTGGGTGGTGTAGGTATAGCCATGCTGTTCCTGGTGCTCTCCAGCAATTCAGGCAAGTTTAAGGCATTGGTTGAGGGGGCATCAGGAACTGGCATCCAGTTCTGGTCTGCCATGTATATCCCGATAGTCGTTGCCATGGCGGCCAGGCAGAATGTCATAGCAGCATTCGAAGGCGGTATGCTGGCCGTTGTCGCGGGGGTCGCTGCGGTACTAGTCAGCTTTGCACTGGTTCCCGTCATCAGCAAGATTGGCAACTCCGATACTTCTAGCCAGGAGAGCCAATAATGGAAATCTTAGAAACTGTCTTTGTTCGTAACTCGCTCGTAGTCGCCTTCGCGGTTGTAGGCTTAACTATCTGGATATCTTATTTTCTCGCGAATAAATTGACCAAGGGTCGGATCCACGGCTCGGCCATCGCTATTGCTCTTGGTTTGTTGGCTGCCTATTTTGGTGGCAAGGCAACAGGTGGCAGCACCGGCGTCGCCGATATCACCTTGTTAGGTGGCATCGGCTTAATGGGTGGCGGCATGATGCGCGATTTCGCCATCGTCGCTACTGCCTTTGGCGTCAAACTCAGTGAATTAAAAAAAGCCGGGCTAGCCGGGGTTGTTTCCATTTTCGCCGGCGTCATCGTTTCCTTTGTTGTCGGCGCTGTCGTCGCGGTGCTGTATGGTTATACTGACCCTGTTGCGGTCACCACCATCGGAGCCGGCGCGGTAACCTATATCGTTGGCCCGGTCACCGGCTCAGCCTTGGGCGCGGACTCAGATATTATCGCACTGAGTGTCGCTGCTGGGCTCATCAAATCCATTCTAGTAATGATCGGTACGCCGCTGGTTGCCAAGACAATTGGCTTGAATAATCCGCAATCTGCTATGGTATTCGGTGGACTCATGGGAACTACTTCAGGCGTGGCTGCAGGGCTTGCCGCTACAGACCCCAAGCTTGTCCCGTACGGCGCGATGACTGCTACCTTCTACACAGGCGTAGGATGTTTGTTAGGGCCATCGATCTTGTTTTTCATCGTCAATGCAATCTTATAGCTTTTAACTGCACACAAAGTAATCTCTGCGCCGGTCACGGCTGCCCAGACTCATAGGAAAGGTACGCGAATGTCAGAACAAGTTTATCCACACTTAAATAATTCTAACCATAAAATCGCCCTGACCGAGGGAGATGATTCTTATAGCTACGCGGATGTGAATCAGCGTATAGACCAGTTCGCAACGGGACTGTTGAATGGCAGCGACGATCTGAATGAGGAACGCATCGCTTTCTTTATCCCTGCCAGCGTCGACTACGTAACAACCATGCACGGAATTTGGAGAGCTGGAGGAATAGCTATTCCTCTAAATGTTGCCTCTGCAGTCGCCGAACTGGAGCACTACTTAAGTTGCGCAAGCGTTACGCGCATGATCGCGAACGGAAAATACCAAGAGTCTCTTACCGAACTCTGCGCCCAGATGAATATCGAACTACTGTGTGTTGCCGATGTAATGGCCGAAGAGGCTAGCCAGTTGCCAGTGATTCTTCCCGAACGTCGAGCGATGATATTATTCACAAGTGGTACGACGAATAAACCCAAAGGTGTAGTTAGCACGCACAAAACAATTCATGCACAAATAACTACGCTTATAGAAGCATGGAGCTGGACTGATCAAGATTCCATTCCGCTATTTCTACCCGTGCATCATATTCACGGTATCATCAATATACTCAGTTGCGGCCTATGGGCTGGCGCGACGGTGCACCTGTTTGCCAAGTTCGATATTCCGAAGATTACAGCCCAGATCGTTGCAGGCACTTACAATGTCTTCATGGCGGTGCCCACAATCTATGTAAAACTTATGCAGTATTTCGGCACCATCGATGAGAGCGATGTAAAGAAGATCTGTGATGGCTTCAGGCCAATGCGCCTTAATATATCGGGCTCCGCTGCGTGCCCGGTTAAGTTATTCAATCAATGGAAAGATTTAACAGGTCAGGTCTTGTTAGAACGCTACGGCATGACAGAGATCGGCATGGGCATTTCTAATCCCTACGACGGCGAGCGTCGGGCTGGACATGTTGGCCAGCCTCTTCCAGGTGTCCAGGCGCAGCTCTTCGATGAAGACAATAATCCTATCACGCAGGAAAACGTACCCGGCGAGATTCGCGTCAAGGGCGACAACGTTTTCCTCGAGTATTGGGCCAATGAAAAAGCCACCAAAGAAAGTTTCCATGACGGCTGGTTCTGCACGGGCGACGTGGCTGTTCTCGACAATGGCTACTATCGCATCATGGGTCGCTCTTCAATCGATATCATAAAGTCCGGCGGCTATAAACTATCCGCACTGGAGATTGAGGGCACACTGCTCACCCATGACGACATAGCTGAATGCGCGGTTATCGGTGTTGAAGATGAAACCTGGGGAGAATCCGTTATGGCTTTCATAGGCCTTAAGGCTGGAAAATCCATGGAACATGGTGACTTGAAGGCATGGTGTGATGGCAAGATGTCTTCCTACAAGATTCCAAAGGCCATACAGATAATCGATGCCCTTCCTCGAAACGCGATGGGAAAAGTAACCAAACCTGACTTGAAAAAATTGCTGTAGCCAAGTCAACTCAACAAGGAGCTGTAGCAATGATTAAATTCTTAGCCTCGCTGGTTTTCCTTATAATGCTACCAATACAATCTCAGGCGGCAGATACGTTGCAAGACATAGAGCAGAAGTTTCAAGGGGATTTCGAATTAGTTAGCTATTTCCAATTCCCAGAACAAGGCGATCCGATAGACATGAATTATGTGGGCCGGCTGAGCTACGATGCATTTGGCAATATGGCAGGCCTCGGCATGCCGCGCGACCTTCCCGAAAGGAATCAAGCTACTGAAGAACGTGTAACTGGCGGATTCGGCTATTGGGGCAAGGTGTCATTCGATCTAGAGAATAGTCTGGTAATTCACCACGTGGAAGGTTCGCCCATGGTGCCCGAATGGGTAGGCGGTGACAACATACGCCATTTCGAATTCAGCGATGGCCTGCTAAAACTTTCACTGAAAAACAGCTCGGGCAGAACGACCGGCACGCTAAGCTGGAGAAAGCTGAAGTAGCATAGATATTTAGAATTTCGGCCTTTAGATTCATTCTGCGCAGCACCTACTTCAGGCCGTAGCTTTTACAATTTCAACTGAAAGTATTACGCCGTACAAAGATCTTATTCGAGCAATTGACTCCACAGTGTTGTGAGAAATAACCGAGCAAGGGAAAGACATGGAATCCATTTACTACGTGCTCTGTTGGCATTGCCATCGACGCTGCAAGCATTGCTATGAGTCCCGTTTTCGACCTTACATCAGGGATGAACTCGAAGCAGTCGTGGCTGAGGCACAGACGAATTTCCCGAACATAATCGCCAACCTGCCAGAACGGATGACTTTTCGAGAGGCAAATCCCGATTCTTCAAAGCCTGATGACTATGTCGAGAAAACAGGGAAAATAATTCTATCCGGTGGTGACGTACTCACCGAGCCCGTTCGCGAAAGAATCCTCTATCCGGCGTTAGAAGCCCTGCAAGAAAAATACCGAGATAATGGTGGCGTAAAAGTGGTGGTACAGACCACGGGTGACTTGCTGACGCCAAAGATTATTAATGAGTTATTGAGCCGCAACATCTGGTCTATCTCTGTATCTGGCATGGATGATTTTCATGTGGGCATGGAAGGCGACAAAAAGGACGCCCTCGCAGAAAAAGTTAAGGCGATGCTAGAAGATGCAGGCATCAAACACGCCGATGGGGAAAAAGACGAGCGCGCATTAGAAAAGGGCCCGATCTTCAGCATGTTTGGTGCAAGCGAAGATTCCTGGATCGGTAAGCTTTGGCCCCGCGGTCGGGCCTGGGAGAACGGTCTTTCTCAAGCAACGATCGAAGACAATTTCTGCGATGCTTGGTCCGGCGGGCTTAATTTCTTGCAGCATGGCTATGCCGGTTCAGAAGTTTCGATCGACCCCACTGGCGATGTTTACCCCTGCTGCATAAAGACCGCTCATCCACTAGGCAACCTTACCGAAGAGCCTCTTATCGAGATT
>CALKDE010000107.1 GCA_938082955.1 uncultured Pseudomonadales bacterium | reverse complement strand
CCGCGCTCCCAGACCAGCTTATATAATGTTCGCAGGCCCGCCGTCAGTAACATTGCCGTAACGGCGCTAACACTCGAGACAAGAGCCCGAGAAAAGAGATATTCAGGTGGCACGAAGATGATGTCGCGCAGCAACAGCATCAACACCCAGGTAGACCAGCCTAACAGCTGAAAAACCCAAAACTGTTTACTGCGAAGAAGGTCTAGAGTATTGCTGCTCATTACAGACACCCGAGATAGTGAGGAATTCTGGCCTTAAGAAAGACAGAGCGAAAACAACGTGCTCCCGATACAAGTCTACGTTGTTTTCGCCGAAGCAAGATGCTCAAACTAGATTCGCCGCAGAACACTCTACAAGCTAGCGAATCGTCGACCAGTAAAGATGCCTTAGGGTAGCAAGCTCGCGACGGCGTCGCGCTCTTGCTTTAACTCTGCCTCTGATTTGTCCATCAGAGTCTGGCTTACTTCACTAACCTGAAGCCCCTGGACAATTTCGTAATTACCACCTTCACAGATTACTGGAAAGGAGTAGATGAGACCTTCTTCGACGCCATAGCTGCCGTCGCTATGAATACCCATGCTAACAATCTTGCCAGAAGTACCAAGCGCCCAATCACGTATATGCTCGATTGCAGCATTGGCGGCTGAGGCAGCACTGGAAAGACCACGCGCCTTGATAATAGCTGCGCCGCGCTGTTGAACAGTAGGAATGAATTCTTCTAAGGTCCACGCTTCATCAACAAGGTCTGTCGCCTTGCTGCCATCAACCGTTGCATGATTAATATCAGGGTACTGAGTTGCCGAGTGGTTTCCCCAGATAATCAAGCCGTCGACATCTGTATTGTGTTTGCCTGCCTTGTTGGCGAGCTGCGCGATCGCACGGTTGTGATCCAAACGCATCATAGCGGTGAATTGTCCGGGCTGCAGATCAGGCGCATTGCGGTAAGCGATGAGGGCATTGGTGTTCGCTGGATTTCCCACAACCAATACTTTAACCGAAGCACTGGCGTTGTCATTGATGGCTTTTCCTTGGGCAGAAAAGATAGCGGCATTTGCCTCTAGTAGATCTTTTCGCTCCATACCCGGCCCACGAGGCCGAGCACCAACCAGTAAACAGTAATCAGCATCTTTGAAGGCGACATTAGGATCATCCGACTGAACGATTCCAGCCACCAAAGGGAATGCACAATCCTCAATCTCCATAACCGTGCCAGCCAAAGCCTCTAAGGCAGGGGTAATTTCCAGCAGTTGTAATATTACGGGCTGATCGTTGCCTAGCATTTCGCCTGCGGCAATTCGGAATAAAAGGGAATAACTGATCTGTCCTGCTGCTCCTGTTATAGCCACTCGCACGGGTGCTTTCATTTTTCGATTCAATCCTTCTAGTTGACAATAGGGTTTTAGTTACTATCTGCTTACTAACAAATATCGGGTTACTAACAAATATCTAGTTCATTTCAAATTCTTAGGGCCGCGCAGTATAGCAGAATCTGCCTGAGAATGAGAGATACCAAGCGAGTGTGCCGCGTCTTTCTAGGTCGTTTTGATCCGTGACTAGACGCGCTCACAAGAGTGATGAATAAACATCGCGTCTCCGTAGCTGTAAAAACGGTATTTCTTCTCTACCGCCTGTTTATAGGCGCCTAGCAACATGTCTTTTTCGGAAAATGCGCTAACCAACATCAACAATGTGGATTCAGATAGATGAAAATTCGTCACCATGGCATCCACCACCTGAAAGTCATATCCTGGGTAGATGAAAATATCGGTTTCACCATGAAACGGCGCCAGTGGTGAATCCTTAGCAGCACTCTCGAGACTTCGCACCGTTGTCGTGCCAACGGCAATGACACGACCTCCTCGCTCCTTGCAAGCCGCGACCTGTTGGCAGACCTTCTCATCAACGTCAACAAGCTCTTTATGCATCTTATGCTCGAGAACATTATCGACGCGGATAGGCTGAAAGGTTCCTGCCCCAACATGCAAGGTAAGATAAGCTGTGTCCACACCCTTAGCCAGCAGTGCCGCAAACAAGTCCTCATCGAAATGCAATCCCGCTGTAGGGGCGGCTACAGCTCCCTCCTTCTCGGCATAGATCGTCTGATAGCGCTCGGCATCTACCTCCTCATCCTTGCGTCTTATATAAGGAGGCAGCGGCATATGCCCTTCGCGCACAAGAAGCGCAGGAACATCGACACCTGCATCAAAACTCAACAGAAAAAATTCATTCTCTCTTCCCTCGACCACTGCCCCGGGAATCGCCCCCTTGTCTGACTTGAATAGTAGTCGTGTACCTGGCTTGGGTGATTTGCTGGCGCGTAACTGCGCCATGAGCTTGTTTGCGTCCAGCATACGCTCGATCAGTATTTCTACTTTGCCGCCAGATTCTTTCTGTGCAAATAGGCGAGCAGGAATTACCCGGGTATTGTTAAAAACGAGAAGATCCTCGGGCTCTAGGAAGTCCAATAGCTGCTCGAAGCGTCTATGCAGGAGTTTTCCGGTAGACGCATCCAGACACAATAGTCGACTCTCACTGCGCTTATTCGCGGGGTAATTGGCTATTAACTCTTGGGGAAGATCGTACTGGAAATCACTGATTTGCATTACTTTGCACAACACTATTGATCAATTTGGAAGGATGGCAGCCTATAGAATAATCCTCGCTAGGGAAAGCGCTAGCGAATGTGTGGGGTTTTTCACCGCTTGGCGCAGATTCATCTAGGCGAGAGATCAATTGCAGGATCAGGCGCAATTGGTATAATGCCCGGCTGGTCTGGCTAGGCGGCATTTCTTATAAGGACATGACAGGGGCCGCGCTTAATATCCTTTGCCGACCAGAGTTCGATTATTGCCAGTGTGGTGAAATTGGTAGACACGCCGGATTCAAAATCCGGTTCCTTCACGGGAGTGGCGGTTCAAGTCCGCCCACTGGTACCAATCGTATTACGTCAACTTAGGCTGTTGATGTGCAGTACTCGCTTAGTTTGCCGATATAGGCTTTGAGTGTTAGTGTCTCCCTAGCGCCTGATCCACATAGACCTATCGCTAACTAGCTAGAATGCGTAAAGCGAAACAAGCAAAAGACCTAGATAGACTCTTTTCACAAAGGTGGAACACCATGAGTTTCAATGAAGAAAACGACGAGACCGAGACTAATACGGGGAAAGAGAAAACTAAGCGCTTTTTCGGCTTGGAAATAGGTGACGGCGCGGTCTACGTGGTTGTTATCATCCTCACCCTTATTTTTATCCGCCAGGTTTCTGTAGTACTCGCCGCACTCAACTAACGGCGAGTATTCCTCGTTAATAAGACTCCGCTGCCCGCCGTATTGATATCCATTCAACAAACTCTAACTCCCCCGATCAGTCTTGTACTTGTTCCCTAAATAGGGGACATGGTAAATTACGCGCCTCTTTGAGGAAGCCCACAGTCAACACTTGACTGAGGCTAGCTATTAACACTCAACTTTTTCGGGCTTTAGCTCAGATATTCTAGGCAAGGATAGAACATGACCGCATATAAGATCGCACTGCTAGATGGAGATGGAATCGGCCCTGAAATTACTGCCGAGGCGGTAAAAATTCTAAACCTCGTCGCTGCGCGCAATAATCTCGAACTAGATTTACAACATGGTGCGTTCGGCGCAAACGCCTACTTCGACCATGGGCATTCGTTTCCTGAAACCACCAAGGCGCTATGTGATTCTGCCGATGCGATCTTAAAAGGACCGATAGGGCTCAATCACGAGGAATCGAAGAAAATTCCTGTGGACATGCAACCCGAGCGCGGCGCGCTACTGCCACTTAGGCGCCGCTACAACACCTTCGCCAATATTAGGCCCGTCTATCTTCCCAAGGACCTTGCGCACTTCTCTCCGCTGAAGCCCGAGATCATCGGTGAGGGAATCGATTTCATCATAATTCGCGAGCTTGTCGGTGGATTGTATTTCGGTAAGAAAGAGACTGGCATCAATGCGCAGGGAAAACGCTACGTCAACGAAATGCTTGAGTACGATGAAGACCAAATAGCGGATATCGCGAAGGTGGCCTTCGAGACCTCGATGAAGCGTAAGAAGGTACTCCACAATATTCATAAATCGAATGTTCTTAAATCTAGTGTTCTTTGGAACGAAGTTCTCGAAGAAGTCGGCCAAGATTATCCAGAAGTGCAGGTGAAACATAGTTTGGTAGACGCAGCGGCAACCTATCTGTGCCTAAACCCCGGTCAGTTCGACGTGATGGTCATGGAGAACATGTTCGGCGACATATTGAGTGACCAAGCTGGCGGCATTCTAGGATCGCTTGGCCTCATGCCTTCGGCATGCCTAGGACCAGATAAGGCCTACTATGAACCCTCTCACGGATCTGCCCCAGATATAGCTGGCCAGAACATAGCCAATCCTTATTCCATGATCGGTTCTGTGGCGATGATGCTTGAAATGAGTTTTGGCCTAGAAGCCGAGGCAAGAAATGTTTGGCACGCGATGCAGAGTGTTTTCGCTCAGGGAAATTCTACTCCCGACCTTTCCAAGCCTGGAGAGGGCGTAAAAATGATAAGCACTCAGGCGTTTGGAGACTTAGTCGTTACTGAGTTAGACAAGACCCCTATTCCTGCATAGGCCCTATTCGGGTAGTGAAAAGCTAGGAACAGGGAAAGGGCTTGCTAGTGCTTTTCTGCCTGCATACGCAAATTAATCATGCGCATTGCAGCCTTAACGCCGGCAAGCACCTGATTCGAGTCGACTCCGCGAGTCTTGAATTCCTGCTCCTGCCATTCCCAAGTAATGATACATTCCGTTAGTGCATCGATATTTCCACCGCGGGGAATGTGCACCTCATAATCCAGTAGCGCAGGCATCTTAAAGCCTCCCTCATCCAACAACTTTTCAATCGCATCGAAAAAGGCGGCAA
>CALKDE010000106.1 GCA_938082955.1 uncultured Pseudomonadales bacterium | reverse complement strand
TATCGTAATTTTTATACCGCGACACTAATAGGAACGAATCTGCGGTTCCATTGTATCGACAGTCTTCGGCGAAAAATTCACGTCACGCTTGGCAACGCGCTTATCATTAGGGAAGAACATCGAGTGACATAACCAATTTTCGTCATCACGCTCACGAAAGTCATCGCGCGCATGCGCTCCGCGGCTTTCATTACGAGCTTCTGCCGCAATCGCTGTAGCCTCTGCAACCTCAAAGAGATTTTCCAGCTCCAGCGCTTCGATGCGCGCAGTATTGAATGTCTGACTCTTATCTTCGAGATGCACATTCGCTATGCGCTCTCGTAAGGTGGCTAGTTTCTTGATGCCGTCCTGCATAAAATCGCCGCGGCGAAATACGCCGAAATGATTCTGCATAATATCTTGCAGCTCAGCACGCAATTTAGCCACGCTCTCCCCAGATTTCGATTCGTTGAGGCGAGATAACCTATTTTGAGCCTGCTCAATATCCGTCTCAGATGCCTCTCGCTGCTCCATACCCTGGCCCAGCATCTCTTCGATATGCTTGCCTGCAGCACGACCGAATACCACCAAATCCAATAAGCTATTACCGCCGAGACGATTTGCACCGTGAACCGAGACGCAGGCTACTTCGCCTACAGCAAACAAGCCCGGTATTATCTTATCCACGCCCTTCTCGTCTTGAGTAAGCGCCTGACCATTCACATTCGTCGGTATGCCGCCCATCATATAGTGACACGTGGGCACCACTGGAATTGGTTCTTTAACCGGATCTACATGTGCAAATGTTCGTGACAACTCGAGAATGCCCGGCAGCTTAGAGTTCAGTACATCTTCTCCCAAGTGATCAAGCTTCAGCATGACATGGTCGCCATGTTCGCCACAGCCGCGTCCCTCGAGAATTTCTAAGACCATAGAGCGAGCTACAACGTCGCGCCCCGCTAGATCCTTTGCGTTCGGCGCATAGCGTTCCATGAAACGCTCACCATCCTTATTGATTAGATAGCCTCCCTCTCCACGACACCCTTCAGTCACTAGTGTGCCTGCGCCATAAATTCCGGTTGGATGAAATTGCCACATCTCGATATCTTGAACTGGAAAGCCTGCTCGAAGGGCCATGCCCAAACCGTCGCCCGTATTGATTAATGCATTGGTAGTGGATGCGTAGATGCGACCTGCACCACCGGTGGCGAAAACCGTAGCTTTCGACTTAACGAAAACCGTTTCACCTGTTTCGATACAAATCGCAATGACGCCAACAATCCCACCGTCTTGATTCTTAACCATATCGGTTGCATACCATTCGTTTAAGAACGCGGTATTATTTTTAAGATTGCCCTGATATAGCGTGTGTAGCAAAGCATGACCTGTTCTGTCAGCTGCCGCACAGGTTCGTGCAGCTTGACCACCCTTGCCAAAGTTTTTAGATTGGCCACCGAAAGGTCGCTGATAAATTCGACCACTGTCTGTTCGCGAGAATGGCAGCCCCATGTGCTCTAATTCATAGACTGTCTTCGGACCTTCGCTACACATGTATTCAATTGCATCCTGGTCACCGATGTAGTCACTACCCTTAACGGTGTCATACATGTGCCAACGCCAATCATCATTCGGATCCGAACTCGCTATTGCACAAGTGATGCCACCCTGAGCAGACACAGTATGCGATCGAGTTGGAAAAACCTTTGAAATAACGGCCGTGTTGTAACCTGACTGTGCGAGTTGCAGCGCAGCTCTCAGGCCAGCGCCGCCTCCGCCAACTATTACTGCATCGAAAGTTAGTGTACGCATACCGCTCATCTAATTACCCCAGAAAATCTGAATGCCCCAAAGCAGGTACACAGCGATCAGAAGCACGCAGCCTGCTTGAAACACAATTCTAAAAAAAGTTGCGCTCGATCCTAGCTGCAAAGACGTCATATAGTCTGTCGAGATTGTCCACATACCGATCCAGGCATGGGCGCACAATGCAAACAATGTGATCATGCTAAAAAAGCGCATCGCATTGCCCTCGAAGATCGAACTCCACTTAACAAAATCCATATCTGGATTCATAACAAAGCTAGCCAGTATGCAGATTGAATAAGACGCCAGGATAATTGCACTGAAGCGCTGGATGACCCAATCGTAAAGACCCGAGCGGCCTAAGTTCGTAACATTCGTTACCATATCCATACTCCAGCAATGATAATAGCGAAGGCAGACAAGACAAGCGTGATGCAGGCTCCGATGAAGCCGCCCTTCAGCGTTTCCCCGTAACCCAAATCCATAATCAAGTGCTTAATCCCTGCTATCAAGTGATAAAGCAGCCCAGATAGGACCGCCCAAGCGGTAAATTTCACGATCATGTTATCCAGCAGTTCCTGCACTAGAGCAAAGCTAGATTCCGATTGCAGTGAAAGCTCCAGCAAATACAACATCAAAGCGACGCCGACAAAAATGAAGGCACCGGACAATCGATGTAACAAAGACGTAATTGCTGGCAAGGGGTACTTGAAGGTGGTTATATCGAGATTTTTTGGTCTATTATCGTTCACTTTCTGCCCGTCGCGTTAGCCAATGAGAGTTGCGCTTTAATCGATAGCGGAGGCTTCGAGTCTACACAAAATAATTGAAGTTATTACAGCCTTTAAAGCTGTAAAACGGCCGAAAGTATATGCCTTAAGACCACGTAATACAACGAATGTAGCAGCAGCCCAGTGTTTAATGACAATATTCTGTCAAGCCATGCATTGCAGTATCCCTAACAGTAACTTAGTAAGGGCTTTTTGATCGATAGCCTACTAGGGTCAAGCACTGCCATACAGCCGGTTATAGGCGGGGTTATTTAGCCGAAATACCAGTGAATACTGAGCCTCAGCTCATAAAAATTTGACAAATAGCACGCTCTCTACCTAGTATTGCCGTCCCTGCTCAGGCACTGGACAGGCTATGATAAGAGCGCAAGCGTGCCTCTAAGCACTTGTTTTAAAAGAATAATATACAATAAATAGCAGTTTCAGGAGTCATGCATGAGCGAAAAAAAGGCCCAGTTAACCATTGACGGTGTAGATAAACCTATCGAGCTTCCCGTTTATGAAGGCAGTACTGGTCCAGACGTAATAGACGTTAGCAGTCTAGTCGGGCAAGGCTTTTTTACCTACGATCCCGGCTTTATGTCCACAGCGGCCTGCGAGTCGGACATCACATTTATCGACGGTGGCAAGGGTGTTCTGCTGCATAGAGGCTACCCGATCGAGCAATTAGCGGCGAATGTCAGC
>CALKDE010000105.1 GCA_938082955.1 uncultured Pseudomonadales bacterium | reverse complement strand
GGGGGGCTCAATTGGTTCGGAATTATGTCGTCAAATTGTAGCGATTAGTCCATCGAGGTTAATCCTATTGGATTCCTTCGAATTCGGACTTTACAAATTAGAGGCGGAGCTTCTAGAGGCGTTAGAGAACATCGAAGGCGGCAGTTGTATCGAGATCGTCTCTTTGCTGGGTTCAGTTGGTAATAGACTGCAGATGGAAAACGCGATCAGGCATTTCAAGGTTGATACCATTTATCACGTAGCGGCCTATAAACAAGTGCCGATGGTTGAGAAGAATGTCGTCGAGGGTGTGCAGAACAATATATTCGGCACCCTAATCTCCGCACAGGCGGCCGAAAAGTTTAAGGTTAAAAACTTTGTTCTCATCTCAACAGATAAAGCCGTGCGGCCGACGAATTTTATGGGAGCTACCAAGCGATTTGCTGAGCAGGTATTACAGGCGTTAGCGGAGCGGAAAAGTGCTACAAAATTCAGCATGGTACGTTTTGGTAACGTACTAGGGTCCTCAGGTTCTGTAGTGCCGTTGTTTCGGCGACAAATCGGCAGGGGTGGGCCGGTGACAGTTACGCATCCAGAAGTAACTCGCTATTTTATGACGGTGCAAGAGGCGGCGCAGCTTGTGATTCAGGCCGGCTCGATGGCGAGCGGTGGCGATGTCTTTGTTCTCGATATGCACGAACCGATAAAAATCATCGACCTGGCGAAGAAGATGATTCACCTGATGGGCTGTGAGGTAAAAGACGAAAACTCCTACCGCGGTGACATAGCCATCGAATACACCGGCTTACGACCAGGTGAGAAGCTCTACGAAGAGTTGTTGATTGGTGAGTCGGTTACTGGCACCGGCCACCCCAAAATTATGCGTGCAAAAGAAGAGACCTTGTCTTGGGATGAATTGGAAGTTCTACTAGGAAAACTAGAGTTTGCCTGCAAGCAGATTGATCTGAAAGAAATACGCAAGTTACTCATGAAAGCGGTAGTTGGGTTCGAGCCTAAAGATGAAGTCAGCGATCCTCAGTGGGAAGGTCGAGAAGAGCAAGCATTACCAACTCATGACCAGAGTCCGAAAATCACACCTTTGTTTAGAGGCTAAAAGACTTGGCTATTAGCTAAGGCAACGTTAGTAACGTTAGCAAGAATGTTAAACAGTTAGATACGAAAAAGTCCGAATTCAACTCTCTTGCATGAGGTTTAAATTCGGACTTTTTTGTAAGCGGTAAAAAGTCTTACTGGCGTTTTGCTGAAGTGATAACTACTGGCTCAGTTGGTACATTCTGAAAGCCTTTAGTTGTGGCAGTCTCTACATTTGCAATCGTATCAACAACGCCCATTCCCTCTATGACCTCGCCGAATACGGCATAACCGAAACCGCGTTGTGTCTCATCAGTGTGGTTTAAGAAATCATTGTCCACTAGATTCACAAAGAATTGGGCAGTGGCGCTATCGACTACATTCGTTCTGGCCATCGCTAGCGTGCCACGATCATTCGGCACAGAGGCAGAGGCCTCATTCTTAATAGCGTCATAGGTAGACTTCTGCACCATGTCAGGGCTAAAGCCACCACCTTGAATCATAAAGCCAGGTATAACGCGATGAAAGACCATGCCATCGAAGAAGTTGCTGTCTGTATAGCGTAAAAAGTTCTCTACAGAGATCGGTGCTTTGTCCGCCCAAAGTTCTACCGTGATAGCGCCTTTGTTGGTCTGAATAACAACGATCGGGTTGTCTTGAGCCAGGGAGAGCGAACTCACCAGTAGAGGGATGGTAAGGAGAATTGCTAGTAGGGTTTTTCGCATAAGGTGCCTCCAATATAGCGGATATGCCTGAATTTCTAAGCTGCTCACTATACATTAAGTCGCCTAGGCTTAACCACAGGTGAATTGCTGTAGCAGTAGAAGGATAAATGCTGTCCCCTAGGGGGAATTTATACAAGAGTGGCGGCTATAGTTTTTGTTTTTTTGTAGGAAATATTTTTTAGACTTGCGATCGGCCGTTTATCTACTCGCCTGTCTAGCGCCCACACCGGATAGAAAAGCGGATATACAAGGGCGTGGAAAAGAGGTTGTCCAGAGGAGAAGCTGGCTTCAGAAAGAGAAAACCCGCGTAGCTGTTGGGCTACACGGGTTTTTGTTTGGCTGCCCAACCAAGACTCGAACTTGGAACCAAGTGATTAACAGTCACCTACTCTACCATTGAGCTATTGGGCATCATCTGTGTTCGCGCTATCTGTGCTGAGTCGAGTATAGCTACGAATCGCGCGTATACTAATGAGAAAAGCGCTATTGGTCAATACTCACGAACAGCGAAGTGCTCTTCTGTCTTAATCTCAGAGGCTGTTGTAGTCTTACGGGTTTAGCTTTAGTCGGAAACTTCCAATGGCAAGCCAGTTTAAGCTTCACTCAAATTTCAAACCTGCAGGCCATCAACCTCAAGCCATAGCCGGCCTAATCGAGGGGCTGGAAGACGGCCTGCATGCGCAAACCCTGCTCGGAGTCACCGGATCTGGCAAAACTTTTACTGTGGCCAATGTCATCGAACACATGCAGCGGCCAACGTTGGTTATGGCCCCCAACAAGACGCTTGCGGCGCAGCTTTACGGTGAGTTTAAAGAGTTTTTTCCCAAAAATGCGGTCGAGTACTTCGTATCCTATTACGACTACTATCAGCCAGAGGCCTATGTTCCCTCGTCGGATGTCTATATAGAGAAAGATTCTTCGATTAACGACCATATTGAGCAGATGAGGCTCTCCGCGACCAAGGCGCTACTCGAGAGAAGTGATGTAGTAGTGGTCGCTACAGTCTCCGCAATCTATGGCCTAGGGGATCCGAAGTCCTATCTAAAAATGGTGGTTCATCTGGATCGCGGTGAAAAGGTAGATCAGCGTAACCTGATCAAACGACTCACAGAGTTGCAGTACACACGCAACGACATGGAATTGCGGCGGGCGACTTACCGAGTTCGCGGCGATGTGATCGATATCTATCCGGCGGAATCCGAGCGCCATGCGATTCGTATAGAGCTTTTCGATGATGAGATAGAGAAACTTTCATTCTTCGACCCTTTGACGGGAAAGCAGATCAAAGAGGTGCCACGACTGACTGTCTTTCCGAAGTCTCACTATGTGACTCCTAGGGAAACGCTGCTGGGTACGCTGGATGATATTAAGATTGAGCTAAAAGAGCGTTTGCAACAACTGCGCAACAACAATCGGCTTGTAGAGGCGCAGAGGTTAGAGCAGCGCACGAAGTTTGATCTGGAGATGATTCAGGAGTTGGGCTACTGCACTGGTATTGAAAATTATTCGCGTTATCTGTCTGGAAGAGGCGCGGGCGAACCGCCTCCGACTCTGTATGACTACCTGCCCAACGAAGCATTGGTCATCGCTGATGAGTCCCATGTCTCGATTCCGCAACTAGGGGCAATGTACAAGGGCGATAGATCAAGAAAAGAGACGCTCGTGGAATACGGTTTTCGCCTGCCTTCGGCTCTCGACAACCGGCCGCTGCGCTTCGAGGAATGGGAAGACCTGACACCACAGATCATCTATGTGTCGGCAACACCAGGCGTCTACGAAGAAGAGCATGAAGGAAACAGAGTAGAGCAGGTCGTAAGGCCTACAGGTTTAATCGACCCTAAGTTAGAGGTGCGCCCCGCAGTAACTCAGGTAGATGACTTGCTATCGGAGGTACGCCAGGTAACAGCGATCGAGGAGCGCGTGCTCGTCACCGTGTTAACGAAACGGATGGCTGAGGATCTTACCGACTATCTCGCCGAACACGGCGTGCGAGTCAGGTATTTGCATTCTGATATAGAAACTGTAGAGCGCTCGGAAATACTGCGTGACCTTCGCTTAGGTAACTTTGACGTGCTAGTAGGAATTAATTTACTGCGCGAGGGCCTAGATATTCCTGAAGTCTCGCTGGTAGCGATCCTCGATGCCGACAAGGAGGGTTTCCTTCGTTCGGAGCGCTCCCTTATTCAGACCATAGGCAGAGCCGCTCGAAACCTCCACGGCAGGGCTATTCTCTATGCCGATCGAGTGACCGGTTCGATGGAGCGCGCGATGGGAGAGTCGCAGCGACGTCGCAACGTACAGCTCGAGTACAACAAGGAGCACAATATCACCCCGGTGGGTGTTAAGACGAAGGTGTTGGATATT
>CALKDE010000104.1 GCA_938082955.1 uncultured Pseudomonadales bacterium | reverse complement strand
GCATCGATAGTAATCTCTGGTGGTCGTGGTATGCAGAACGGCGAAAACTTCGTCCTTTTGGAAAAGGTCGCAGACAAGCTAGGCGCTGCAATTGGCGCTTCCAGAGCTGCGGTTGATGCGGGCTTCGTACCAAACGATATGCAGGTAGGTCAGACAGGTAAGATCGTCGCTCCGGATCTGTATATTGCGGTCGGTATTTCTGGCGCGATTCAGCACCTTGCTGGTATGAAAGACAGCAAGGTAATTGTTGCGATAAATAAAGATGAAGAGGCGCCGATTTTTCAGGTTGCCGATTATGGCTTGGTAGGCGATTTGTTTAAGGTGCTTCCAGAATTGGAGGCTGCCCTTTAGTTAAACACGCCAAGTAAACAAGAGTGCGCAAATGTTAGAAACAACGGCGTATATCTCGATTTAGGCCAGACACAAAAAAGCCCGGATAACCGGGCTTTTTTGTGCAACTGGTTTGACTCTACGAGTGACTATTTCTTCCAGCTACTCAGTCTTACTCTGCTCCTTTGCAGCTGCTAGCGCGCGACGTTTAATTTCGCGCGGGTCGTTAGCTGCACGACCGCCAGCAGATATTGGTGCAGCGCTTGGCTTAGGCTTGCTCTGTTGTGCAGCAGCCGGAGTTGGAGCAGCAGCCTGAGTTGGAGCAACAGCAGCCGGGGCAGCAGCGGGAATCGGAGCAGCAACTGGTTTAGGAGCAGCAACTGGTTTAGGAGCTGGAGCCGGTGTGCTAGCAGCCTGTGGCTGTTGAGCGGGTTTTTCGACTGGCTTAGGCGCTACACTGTTCTCACGCGGCGCCTGTTGGGTTGCTTGAGTAGGTGCTGGAGCCGGCGCTGGAGCCGGTGCTGGAGTAGCTTCCTGAACGGGTGCTGCTTGCACAGATTGTGCGACTACTGCTGGAGCTGGGCTTGTAGGCACGGCTTGCACATTTACAGGAGGCGGGCTCGATGCATCGCTAGTAGCCGGTGATGGTGCCGCTGCCGGTGCTTGCGCAGCAGCGGCGCTGTCAGTGCTGCTTGCTTGAGTATTTGCCGCTGTACTGTCGTTAGCATTTGCATTGGATCCATTACCCCGACGGCTACCGCCTCTAGATCTGTTGCCAGACTGATTCGACTGTCGTGGTTGCTGATTACCATTGCTTGAGGATTCTTGAGGCGCCTTGTTGCCATCTACTTCAGCAGCTGCAACTGGTGCTTGGGTAGACTGCTGATTAGACGCTGCCTCATCAGTAGTTGCTTTAGCCTGATCTGGTCTTGGCCCACGTCTGCGCTGATTGGAATTGCGCGGGCGCTTATTAGCTGGCCGTCGTTGCGCCTTTTGTTCAGAGTTCTGCTGTGGGTTCTGGCCAGAATTTTGCTCCGGCTTGTCAGATGACGCTACCTTAGCTTGCTTGTTAGGATTTTCGTTATCAGAGATAGACCTACCGCCTTCGGTATTATTCTTGTTCGGCTGGTTGCGTCGTTGATTCTGATTAGAAGGCTTTCCGCTGCGATCTCTGCGTGAATCATTGCGCTGCTGGTTGCCGGCGCCGCCGCGTGAGGGTTGGCTGCGCTGATTCTGATTGCGTGAATTCCCTCTAGAACGATTACGATTACCGCTTTGAGATCTCTTCTTAGGTTCTTCCTTTTTCTTTTCGGAAGAGCCAAATAGTGCTGAAAAAAGTTTCGCTAAGAAGCCTTTTTTCTTCGGCGCCACGCGAGGAGGTGGAGGCGCACGATCTGAAGATATATTGCTCACCGCTGGCTTCTGCGCCGCTGGAGTGTCCTGTCCCTTTGACTTCGCATTTGGAGCAGGCTCAGCGATAGCTGTAACGTCTACCTCATACACTTCGCTCTGCTGATTCACGGCAGTAATTTCGTAATGAGGAGTTTGTAGCTCGGGGTTAGGAATTATCGAAACCTTAGTGCCGCTTTGTTCCTCGATGTCGGCGAGTCCTGCACGCTTTTCGTTTAACAAATAAGAAGAAAGGGCTAAGGGAACAGTGGCCCTTACTTCCTGGCATTTTTGCTTGTTCGCTTCTTCCTGCAAAATTCTTAGAATAGAAAGGCAGAGTGATTCCACATCGCGAATCGATCCTTGACCACTGCAGCGCGGACAAACTATTCCGCTAGTTTCGCCTAGTGAAGGGCGCAGTCTCTGTCGTGACATTTCGAGAAGCCCGAAACGGGAGATACGGCCGACTTGCACTCGCGCGCGGTCGGGTTCTAGCGCATCGCGCATTCTATTTTCTACTTCACGTTGGTTGCGGCTGGAGTTCATGTCGATGAAATCGATGACAACCAGGCCGCCCATATCTCTGAGGCGTAATTGCCGTGCGATCTCGTCAGCTGCCTCGAGGTTTGTGTTTAGTGCCGTCTCTTCGATGTCGGCACCGCGCGTCGCACGCGAGGAGTTGATATCTATCGAAATCAACGCCTCGGTTGGATCGATTACTACCGAGCCACCTGCGGGAAGTTTAACTTCGCGCTCGAAGGCGCTCTCTATTTGACCTTCGATCTGATAGCGATTGAAGAGAGGGAGCTTGTCCTCGTACAGCTTAATCCTGTTTTCGTATTGCGGCATCACCTGCTTGATGAAGGTGATTGCCTCATCGAAGGATTCCTTCGTATCGAAAAGCACTTCGCCGATATCCTTGCGCAGGTAGTCGCGGATCATTCGGATGATGACGTTGCTCTCCTGATAGATCAAGAAGGGCGCTGGTTTGGTTGTGCTTGCTTCTTGAATTGCCTGCCACAGTGCTAAAAGGTAGTCCAAGTCCCACTGTAATTCTTCCTGTGCCTTACCGACTCCGGCGGTACGTACAATCATTCCCATACCGTCTGGAATCTCTAAACCACGTAAGGCCTCACGTAATTCAGAGCGATCATCGCCTTCGATACGACGAGAAATGCCGCCGGCTTTAGGGTTGTTGGGCATCAATACTAGGTAGCGTCCGGCGAGGCTGATGTAAGTAGTAAGAGCCGCGCCTTTATTGCCGCGCTCTTCCTTCTCAACCTGGACGATAACCTGTGTACCTTCAGGGATCAGTTCCTTGAGGTTCTTGCTCCTAACATCCTTGGCGTAGTACTGGCGAGATATTTCCTTTAATGGCAGGAAACCGTGGCGGTCGGCACCGAAATCGACGAAGGCAGCTTCAAGACTAGGCTCTACACGAGTCACTTTGCCTCTGTAGATATTTGCCTTTTTCTGGATGCGGGTGCGGTTTTCGATGTCCAGGTCGTAGAGTTTCTGACCATCAACTAGGGCA
>CALKDE010000103.1 GCA_938082955.1 uncultured Pseudomonadales bacterium | reverse complement strand
CAGCGAACACCACAGGAGATATACGTTTGGAATATTTGATTCAATATGGCATGTTTTTGGCAAAGGCGGTGACCATCGTGGTGGCAATTGTCATTGTGATTGGTGTGATTGCAGCAAGCGGAAATCGTCAGCGCAAAACTGGCAGAAAAGGCCTGATCAAGGTTACCCATCTTAATGAACATTTCGATGATATGAAAGATACTCTACGTCATTCGGTGTTGGCGAAAGATCAGTTGAAGCAAGTTCACAAAGACGAGAAGAAGCAGGCAAAACTCGAATCTAAGGAACAAGCTAAAGCAGACAAGGAAGCGGCGAAGAAATCGGATGATGTCGTTGACGACGCAAACGATTCAGATCAACGGAAGAAGCGTGTATATGTAATCAACTTCACCGGAAATATTTCTGCAGACGAAGTGGCATCTCTTCGCGAAGAAATAACGGCGATATTAACGCTGGCGGAGCCTCTCGATGAGGTATTATTGCGTCTAGAAAGCCCGGGTGGCATGGTGCATGCTTATGGACTTGCGTCCTCGCAACTGCTGCGCATAAAGAGCAAGCAAATACCGCTTACTATCTGCGTAGACAAAGTGGCAGCTAGCGGCGGCTATATGATGGCTTGCTTGGCCGACCGCTTGGTATCCGCACCCTTCGCAATAATAGGCTCAATAGGTGTGTTGGTTCAGTTGCCAAACTTTCATCGTGTGCTAAAGAAGAACGAGATCGATTATGAGATCATTAGCGCCGGTGAATTTAAGAGAACGTTAACCCAGTTTGGGGAAATCACCCAGAAAGGCCGAGACAAGGTGCAGGAAGAAGTGGAAACAATGCACGACATTTTTAAGGCTTGGATCAAAGAGCACCGGCCGAGCGTTGAGATTGACAAGATCGCCACAGGGGAGACATGGGTCGGTACTCAGGCTAAGGCGCGTTATATGGTCGATGAGATAAAGACCAGCGACGACTGCATAGTAAGTGCCTGTGAGGAAGCTGATGTCTACGAAGTAGAGTACGAACTACCCAAATCCCTACAAGATAAGATCGGCGGCGCCTTTCAGGGTACCGTTGAAAAACTGTTTTCGAATTGGGTCGGTAAATCGACGACTAATACGTTTCAGTAGCAATAACTCAAGATAAGCTGACAGGGCATTGCGCCTTGCCGAATGAATGACTAACTAGGGCGGATAAATAATTGCACCAATTCAAAGCACTGCAGGTTTCGGAAAATAGCGAAGGTAAATACAGCGCGCTCGTGGTCGATCGCAACATTGATGAGCTGCCTCAGGGCGACACCCTCATTCAGGTTAATTATTCCTCGCTAAACTTTAAAGACGCCATGTCTTTTAGTGGTAATAAGGCTGTTACACGGCAATACCCGCATACGCCTGGCATAGACGCGGCAGGAACAATCGTTAGCAGCGCAGATGCAGGTCTCAATGAAGGCGACGAGGTTCTGGTCATCGGCTACGACCTTGGAATGAATACTAGTGGTGGCTTTGGGCAAATGATTCGCGTGCCATCCGAATGGGTCGTCAAACTACCATCGGGGTTAAGCCAAAAAGAAAGTATGATTATAGGCACGGCGGGTTTTACCGCAGCGTTGTGTGTTGAGAAACTCCTATTGAATGGAGCCGAGCCGAGTCAGGGTAGGGTGCTGGTAACTGGCGCGAGTGGTGGTGTTGGCATGCTAGCGGTTGCTCTATTGAGCAAGCTTGGCTTTGATGTTGCTGCGAGCACTGGCAAGCAAGAGGCTCATGCAAGGCTGACAGAATTAGGCGCGTCGGAAGTTGTAGATCGAAACGTGCTTGGAGAGGAAAACACACGCCCTATGCTCAAAGAAGATTGGGCCGCCGCTGTCGATGTGGTTGGTGGAGATACACTCAGCAACGTAATTAAATCGTTGCGTTATGGTGGAAGTGTAGCCGCCTGCGGCTTGGTGCAGTCTCCAAGTTTTTCTACTACGGTTCTTCCTTTTATCTTACGTGGCGTGAATCTTTTAGGCGTGGATTCGGTGCAACTTCCAATCGAAACTAAGCGGCGACTGTGGGATAAGCTTGGTGCAGAATGGAAGCTAGATCAGTTAGAAAACATCTGCACAGATATTGGATTTGCTGAACTTGATGCAAGCTTAGCTCAGGTATTAAAAGGCGGGGCGAACGGGCGCTTCGTGCTCGATCTCAATAACTAAATATCAGCGTATGCCTGTCTAGTCTCTGCGCAATTTAGGGTTGATCGCAATAGGAGTAGGGCAGAACAGCACAACAATATAAGAAGACACTAGGAAAGTCAGGATCGCCGCACCTTGTATGGTAAGGGAGGCGATCTCTCCTATTACTCCAGACTGCGTCGCTACGAAGGCGATGAGTAGGGAAAACTCACTAATCTGCCCCAATCTCAACCCAGCATCCCAAGCTAAGCTGTTTCTCTCGCTGAACCTCTTCAACAAGTATCGAAATACGATAGGCTTTATTGTCAGGACAGTTACTGCCAATACAACGCAGGTGATATAGATATCGGGTAGTAACATAAGATTAAACTGCGCACCCAGTGTAAAGAAGAACAGTATCAAGAAAAAATCTCGAAGGGGTTTTAGTCTGTCTGCGATATAAAGAGAGATTGGACTCGTCGCCAATGCCACGCCTGCAACAAACGCACCGATCTCGGCTGAGAGTCCTAAGGCTACTCCAAGTTCCGATAAGCCCAGGCACCAGCCAATGGCGAGCAGGAAAATATACTCCTTAAAATGATCGAACCGCGCAATCAGCCGTATCAGAACATACTGCGTAGTGAAATAGGCGAACACCAATAACAGTGGAAAGGCGATTAAGACTCTTAGTGCCGTGGACTGCTGAAGATTTCCGGCGTCGAGGAAGGTGATTAGGAAAATGGCAATGAAATCTTGCAGCAGCAAGATGCCCACCATTAATTCTCCCATGTGCTTTTGATGCAGAACCGTTGTGGGCAATAGTTTGATGCCGATAATCGTGCTCGAAAAGATCAGGCTAAACCCGATCACGAGGCTCTCACTTTGGCTAAACCCAAATAGCAGTCCAGTAGAATAGCCCACAAGGACGAAGACGATAGAACTTGCTAGCGTTACCAAGAAGGTTTTGCGTAAGGTAGATAAAAGCTTTTTCGGCTGCATATCTAAGCCCAGTAGAAACAGTAAGAAGATAATGCCGAATTCAGCGATATCTGTCAGCAAGCTCGCATCGGAAATATAGGCTAGACCATAAGGGCCTAACAGAGCGCCAACGCAGATATAAGCCACCAGCAGAGGTTGACGAAAAAATAGGGCGATTGTTGAGAGTACCGCCGCACCGGTGAAAATGAGGAAGAAAGAAAAAAGTAGGGAATCAGATTCCATGGCGCAGCTGTCTTGCTACTTGCTCTTAACGATAGCGAATTAGCGTCGCCTGAACAAGGGAGTGGGTTCGGTGATAGTGGACTGATAGCCAGTCTCAAAATCTTTAAATGCATCTAGGCAAAGCTCTGGTTCTTGATCGTGACGAATTTCGAAGGTTTCAAAGCCGCATTGGGCCATATAGTAAAGCTGATCACGCAGTACATCGCCAATAGCACGAATCTCGCCCTTGAAGGCATACTTCTGCCTCAGTTCTCGAGCGTTCGTGTAGGAACGTCCGTCTGAGAAGACAGGAAAATTAAGTGCAATCAGAGGCAGAGAGTCAAGCTCGCCAGTGATCTGCTCAGGGTTTTCATTGGAATCTAACCACACGGCAATGTTGCCGTCGTATTCATTCAGCTCTTCTTGGTAAAGCTTCCAGAATTGTAGCGGTACGATGAAATTCTTGCCGGGAACCACCTGTAAAATCTCCGGCCCAGTAGATACCTTCATTACCGTCCAGGGATTGTCTATGACGGCGCTTTTATTAATCAGCTTTGGCATAGACTTTCTCCTTAAATGGATCTATTCCGATTCGGTTGTAGGTGTCGATGAATTTTTCATCGTCATTGCGCTTCTCTTTGTATACGCCCACGATAGTTTCGACGACATCGGGAATTTCTTCCTGTGCGAAAGAGGGGCCTATAATTTTGCCGAGACTAGCGTTGTTCTTCGATGAACCCCCTAGCGAGACTTGATAATACTCTTCTCCCTTCTTATCGACACCAAGAATGCCGATATTGCCAACGTGATGATGTCCGCACGCATTCATGCATCCAGAAATATTGAGGTTCATCTCGCCTATAGTGGTGAGTTCTTCGTGGTCATCAAACTTTCGTTGAATTGATTCAGCTATGGGAATGGATTTCGCATTGGCTAGTGCGCAGAAATCTCCGCCTGGGCAGCAGATAACATCGGTTAGTAGGCCAAGGTTATGGCTCGCCATTGCTTCGGATTCCAACGCTTTCCAGAGTTCAAAGAGCTGGTCCTGACGGACATCCGCCATGACGATATTCTGCTTGTGGCTAATTCGTATTTCACCGAAGCTATAGTGGTCAGATAAATCGGCTATTTGTTCAAGCTGGCGGTCAGTGACATCGCCAGGGGCGACACCTGTCTGTTTAAAACAAACAGTCACTATAGAGTAGCCTGGAACCTTGTGTGGTTTTACATTTTGAGAGTGCCACGCCGCGAACAGCACATTGCTGTGTAATTTATCAGTGAGTTGTTCCGGGCTGTTGCCGAGTTTTTGATAGTTTGGAGCATCGAAAAATTTCTGGCAGCGATCAATTTCTTCGTCTGTAAGGGTAAGTGAAGAATCTTTAATGAGCGCCCATTCCTGTATTACTTTTTTCTTGAACTCATCGACGCCAGTTTCCCTTACTAGTATTTTGATTCTGGCCTTGTACTTATTGTCACGACGCCCCTCGCGGTTATAGACACGAAGTATTGCTTCTAGTGCTGTTAAAAGGTGTTTCTTCTCAACGAAATCGAATATTTCTTTGCCTATGACTGGCGTGCGACCGAGGCCGCCACCCACGAGAATACGAAAGCCAATCTCGTCATTATCTCCTTTAACAATATAGATGCCGATGTCATGAACTTGTGTAGCAGCCTGGTCGTCGGCTGTACCGCAGACGGCAATCTTAAATTTTCGTGGTAGATAGGCAAATTCAGGGTGAAAGCTCGACCACTGACGGATAATCTCGCAATACGCTCTACTATCTTCTAGTTCATCGGGCGCTGCACCTGCAAATTGATCTGTTGTGGTGTTGCGAATGCAGTTGCCGCTGGTTTGTATGGCGTGCATTTCTACTTCAGCGAGATCGGCGAGCAGATCTGGCACATCAACTAACGCGGGCCAGTTATATTGAATATTCTGGCGAGTCGTGAAATGTGCATAACCCTTATCGTAGTGATTGGCGATGTAGGCAAGCTTGCGCAATTGTACTGAAGACAACATGCCGTAGGGCACAGCAATGCGAAGCATCGGGGCTAGGCGCTGTACATAGAGCCCGTTTTGGAGGCGTAGGGGCAAAAACTCAGTTTCACTTAGTTTGCCATCGATATAGCGATTGGTCTGGTCGCGAAACTGGGCGACTCGATCCGCTAACATCTGATGGTCATATCCGTCGTATCTATACATGAAGTTCAATGCTCTCTTTTAACTGCCATCTAATTGCTGTCAGAATGACTTCTAACTGTAAGTCTTATGCAGGTCTCATTCCAAATTAGGCGTTAGCAATTTTGTCATTTCTGCCGCTGATTTGCCATTTCTATTGGACAGCTCATCAACCTGTTCTTGTGTAATCTTGCCTACAGAAAAATACTTCGATTCTGGATTCCCAAAGTAGAAGCCACTGACGCTGGCAGCTGGGTTCATGGCAAAACTTTCGGTCAGTTCGATTTGTGTTTCTTCGGCTGCATTGAGAAGAGAAAAGAGGGTCTGCTTTTCGGAGTGATCAGGACAAGCCGGGTAGCCCGGTGCCGGACGAATTCCCCGGTATTTCTCGCCGATCAACTCTGTCGCCGAGAATTTTTCAGTGGGATCAAAGCCCCAGAACTCTTTGCGTACACGTTCATGCATGCGTTCAGCAAAGGCTTCAGCTAGGCGGTCGGCGAGTGCCTTCACCATGATTGCTGTGTAGTCGTCGTTCTGCGCTGAGTACTTGGCGGCGAGCTCATCGGCACCAATGCCAGTAGTGACGGCGAAACCGCCTATGTAATCCGTACCATTTTCAGCTGATTGAGGGGCAATGAAATCAGCCAGGCAGAGATTAGGCAAATCGGCTTCTTTGGGTATCTGCTGCCTGAGGAAATGCAGCTTACTAAGCGGGGCGCCAGACTCATCTGCAGCATAGAGTTGAACGTCGTTGTCAGCTATCTTATTGGCCGGCCAGAAACCTATCACGGCTTTAGCTGTCAGTAGTTTCTCATCGACGATCTTTTTCAAGAGCGCCTGAGCATCGCCGAATAGATCGGTGGCAGCCTCGCCTACTTTTTCGTCGTTTAGGATAGCTGGGTATTTCCCTGCCAGGCTCCAGGTAATAAAGAATGGTGTCCAGTCTATATAGTCAATGAGCTCCTCAAGGGAATAATCTGTAAACACTTTTGTACCTAAAAAGGCTGGCTTGGTAGCTGTAAAGTTGCTCCAGTCAGCTGTGAACGGATTCGCATTTGCCTTCTTATAGGGAAGCAATTTGAGTCTGGTTGATCGATTTGCCACTCGCTCTCGAATGACTTCATATTCGCTGCGAATCTTGCTCGCATACTCAGTCTTGTTTTTGTCATTGAGTAGGGTGCTAACAACGGACACGCTTCTAGAGGCGTCAGGCACATAGATCGTGCTGTCGTTAATATAATTTTGCTCGATTTTGACTGCGGTGTGCGCCTTGGACGTTGTAGCGCCGCCTATCAGTAGAGGGATATTGAAATTGAGTCTCTGCATCTCGCCGGCGACATGAACCATTTCGTCGAGTGATGGAGTGATCAGGCCGCTAAGGCCAATCACATCGACATTCTCATCTTTTGCCACCTGGAGAATCTTCTCGCAGGGGACCATGACTCCTAGGTCGATTACATCGTAGTTGTTACAGCCGAGCACAACCCCGACAATATTTTTGCCAATGTCATGTACATCCCCCTTTACAGTGGCCATCAAAATCTTGCCTTTGCTTTGTATTACCCCGCCTTTTTCAGCCTCGATATAGGGAAGAAGATAAGCGACTGCCTGCTTCATGACTCGCGCACTTTTAACGACCTGCGGTAGAAACATCTTACCGCTACCGAAAAGATCGCCGACCTCGTCCATGCCTTTCATTAGGGGTCCTTCAATAACCTCGATAGGTTTGTCAGCTTTCTGTCTGGCTTCTTCGGTGTCCTCGGTGATGAATTTTGTAATGCCTTTTACGAGAGCATAGGCTAGTCGTTTTTCGACATCGGCATCGCGCCACGCAATATCGGCAGCGGTTTTCTTTTGAGATTCTCCGGAGTAGTTTGCTGCCACTTCCATTAAATTTTCTGTGCCGTTGTCATGCTTGTTAAGGATGACGTCTTCTACTGCTTTCTTTAGGTCGGCCGGAATATCATCATAGACAGTTAGTTGCCCGGCATTGACGATGCCCATCGTTAGGCCGGCCTGTATAGCGTGATAAAGAAAAACAGAGTGAATAGCTTCACGAACGGTGTTGTTGCCTCGGAATGAAAACGACACATTACTCACGCCGCCAGATATCAAAGCACCAGGTAGGTTTTTCTTGATATAACGACAAGCTTCGATGAAGTCCACGGCATAATTGTTATGCTCTTCGATGCCGGTCGCCACAGCGAAGATGTTGGGGTCAAATATGATGTCTTCAGCGGGAAAGCCGATTGTCTGCGTTAGCAGGTCGTAGCTGCGCTTGCAGATTGCGTTCTTCTTCTCCAGTGAATCTGCCTGGCCTTTTTCGTCGAACGCCATAACGATAACCGCCGCACCATATTTCATGCAGAGCTTAGCTTTTTCGAGAAAATCTTCCTCGCCTTCTTTCAGGCTGATCGAATTTACGATGGACTTGCCCTGCACGCACTTGAGCCCTGTCTCGATTATCTCCCACTTGGATGAGTCGATCATAATCGGCACGCGGCAGATGTCGGGTTCAGAGGCAATGAGCTTCAGAAACTTTTCCATCGCCATCTCGGAATCGAGCATGCCCTCGTCCATGTTGATATCGATTATCTGTGCACCAGACTCGACCTGCTGCAAGGCGACCTCGAGTGCTTCCTCGTAGTTCTCATCGATAATCAGTCGGGAGAACTTTGCAGAACCGGTTATGTTGGTACGCTCACCTACGTTAACGAACAAGGACGCCGCATCGATATTGAAGGCTTCTAAGCCGGCTAGGCGGCACGCAGGCTTAAGCTGAGGAATCGCGCGGGGAGTGACTCCCTCAACTGCCGCACATATAGCAGTGATGTGATCCGGAGTAGTACCGCAGCAGCCACCGACTACATTGACGAAACCTCTTTTGGCAAAGTCGGCAATGATTGCTGCCATTTCGTTTGGAGACTGGTCGTATTCGCCAAATTCATTTGGTAGGCCAGCGTTCGGGTGAGTCGCGACGTAGCAATTCACTATCGCTGCTGTCTCCTCGATGTGAGGGCGCAGTTGCTCAGCCCCCAGTGCACAATTAAAGCCAATCGAGAGGGGCTGTGCATGGGCAACCGAATTACAGAAGGCGGCGACGG
>CALKDE010000102.1 GCA_938082955.1 uncultured Pseudomonadales bacterium | reverse complement strand
CCGCTGAATTTTGATCGTGGTAATAAATACTCGATACCTCAAGACAATCCGCTTGTTGGTATCGCTGGCGCAGCGTCTGAAATTTGGGCCTATGGCCTGCGTCATCCGCAGCATTTTTCATTCGATACCGACGGGACGATGTATATAGCCGACATCGGACAAAACCAGATTGAAGAAATTAATATTGGTGTGAAGGGAGCGAACTATGGCTGGCGCGTGCGCGAGGGTATGTTCGCGACAGCATTCGGTATCGGCAATGTGCGGCTAAATCCTGTTTATCCTAAGCCAAACGATGAGCAGGAATTCACCTATCCAGTTTTACAATTCGACCACGATGAAGGCAACGCTGTAGGCAGTGTGTTTGTATATCGTGGAACAGCAATTCCTGAGTTAGTTGGCAAAGTGGTATTTTCTGACATGGTGACTGGCCGTGTCTTTTATGCGCAGAGCCAAGGTTTGCAGGCAGGCAATCCAGGACTCATCGCCGAGTTACGCATCCGCCTTGATGGCAGGGAGGTGATTGTA
Source organism: uncultured Pseudomonadales bacterium (assembly GCA_938082955.1). Taxonomy (GTDB): domain Bacteria; phylum Pseudomonadota; class Gammaproteobacteria; order Pseudomonadales; family Pseudohongiellaceae; genus UBA9145. The sequence goes on along the minus strand of CALKDE010000102.1, from coordinate 2,387 downwards.
GGCGATGCAGTTGGTATGGCTAATACCTATGGCGGTGGCAAGCGCGCAGATTTAAGGCTGGGTATCGATGCCGATGGCGAGCTTTATCTGCTAACCAAGGGCGATGGTTGGGTACGAAAACTAATCGCCGATAAGAATTAGTAAACTGATCGGCTTTCGACTGATGTCGTGATAGTTGGCCGGCCTTCTCACACACCGGAGGCTTTATGAAACGTCGCTCGTTTTTGCGCGCGGGCATTACCGCTGCTGCTGCTCTACCCTTTGTTGCATCAGCGCAGATACCCTTTCCCGAATATCAGCCTAGAGACTGGTCCGGTAACTCGCCACTGCGCTACCCGGACCCCGATCTTATCGCGCTGGATCCCAGTTTCCAGCGCTACATTCCATTTAACACACCGATTCAGCGACACTACACAGGTACGCTCTGGGCAGAGGGGCCAGCTTGGAACGGTGTTGGCCGTTATCTAGTCTGGAGCGATATCCCTAATGATCGTCAACTGCGTTGGATCGAAGATGATGGCAGAGTGACAGAATTTCGCAACCCGGCAGGAAATAGCAACGGCAATACATTTGACCACGAAGGCCGGCAGATTTCTTGCGAGCACGGTGGGCGCCGCGTGGTTCGCTATAATTATGATGGCAGCGAGACTGTAATAGCCGACAGTTTCGAAGGGAAACTCTTGAACTCTCCGAACGATGCAGTCGTTGCTGCCGATCGTGCTATCTGGTTTACCGATCCGCCCTATGGTATCCGAGGCAATTACGAAGGAAGCAGGACAGAATCGGAGTTACCTAACTCTGTGTATAGGGTAGACCCCGTAACTGGGCGCATAACCAAAGCTACCGACGAAATAGCCGCGCCGAATGGTCTGTGTTTTTCGCCTGACCAAAGCAAATTGTATGTCGCCGATACTGGCCAGGGTAGAGAGATAAAAGTCTGGGACGTCGATGGTGATCGGTTAAGTAATGGCCGCCGCCATGCGCAGCTGACTCTTCCTGGGACAGACACGATTACTTCCGCAGATGGAATCCGCTGTGATGTGGATGGTAATATTTGGGCCGGTGCTAGACCCGGCGTGCAGGTTATATCTTCCTCAGGCGACACAATAGGTGTCATCCGGCTTCCTGAGGTCTGTGCTAATATTTGTTTTGGCGGGGCCAGGCGCAATAGATTATTCATGACGGCTAGCCAATCGCTTTATTCAGTCTATGTAGGTGTGCGCGGGGCGGGAATCGCGTAAGCTTGGGGGCTCGACGAACTAGCAGCACAGAGCCAAAAAGCAGATTCCTATGACTAGCAATACACCGATCTATCCCCATGGTAACGTGGAAGAAATTGCAGAAGACATCTTCATGTTGCGCGGCAGCATCAAGATGAACCCTTTGCTTAGAATTTCCCGTAATATGGGCATTATCAGAAACGGTGACGAGCTGTCTCTGATAAATCCTGTGCGTGTTAGCGCTAAAGTAGAGGCGCAGATTGCCAAGATAGGTCGGGTCAAACATATTGTTCGACTGGGGTGCTTTCATGGAGTGGACGATCCTTACTATGTCGAAAAGTTTGGCGCGCAGATGTGGGCGCAGCTAGGTGGCACCACTTATACAATTCCCAAAATAGACAAAGAACTTGATAGTGTTGTCCCGCTTCCTTTCGATAATGCAGAAATATTCGAATTTGCAGGCACGATACAGCCCGAATGTGCTTTGCTCATTAAGCGTGGCACGGGAATTCTTTTTACCTGCGATGCGATACAGAACTACGGTGACTACAGCTACAATAATATTGCGGCGAAAATCCTCATGCCGTTTATTGGTTTTCCTCGTACCACGATAATCGGACCAATCTGGCTGAAGTATCAGACTCCCGAGGACGAGACACTGGACCCGGAATTCCGAAGATTGTTAGGTCTCAAGTTTGATAGGTTGCTTGCAGCTCATGGCACCCTGTTGAAAACGGGCGCACATGCGGCAGTAGAACGCGCCGTGGAAAAAGTGTTCGAGAAAAAGGAATAGTTTAGAAAACAGGTTAGGAAATAGATTAGAAATAACCCAACAAGTAAGAATCAACACTAGCGAAGGAACTATCCATGGCTTTACCAGAATCTCTGCGAGGAAAACTCTCGTTACCAGTAGTCGGAGCGCCGCTCTTTATCATCTCCAATCCCGATCTTGTTATTGCCCAGTGTAAGGCTGGCGTCATCGGCTCATTTCCAGCACTGAACGCGCGACCTATCGAGGTCTTGGATGAATGGCTCACGCGGATTGCTGAAGAGTTAGATGCCCATAACCAGGCTAATCCCGATAACCCTGCCGCACCGTATGCGGTGAATCAAATCGTACACAATTCCAACGACCGGCTTATGCACGATGTCGAGATGTGCGTGAAA
>CALKDE010000101.1 GCA_938082955.1 uncultured Pseudomonadales bacterium | reverse complement strand
AAACTATTTCTCACAGGGTGATACCAATAAATAGAGGGAACACTAAGTTGTTGAGTTGTAGCTGTCCCCTTTATTCCACCGTCAGGAGAATGACATGTGTAGCTTCAAGAACCACAAGACCCAAGCTGTTCTGAGCTTGCTGCTAATTTCACTAAACTCGCTAGCCGCTGCACAAGTGGCCGACTATACCCCACCGCGCTTGAGCTTTGGCGCACCGGATTTACAGGGTGTTTGGACCTACGAAACCCGCACCGGTCTGCAACGGCCAGATCAGTATGAAGGGGCTGGGCTGGAAATTGACGAAGCTACCATGCTGAGCACGCTGGAACCCACCGATCAGATTCTCGATGACTATCAAAATTTTGGCACCAATAGACGGGACGATGAGACCAATGTGGGCGGTTACGACCCTGCCTACTTTAGCATTGGAGATACTCTGGCACTCATTGACGGCAAGTATCGAACCTCCATCATTGTAGACCCTGCCAACGGCAAGATACCGTTCAAGGAACAGGCCTCTGCCACCAGGCGGCAGTTGGCAAAGGCTGTCTATGAATTTCCAGCAGCGCTGGGCCGCAGCGACGGTCCTGAAGGCAGGGCACTATCGGATCGCTGCCTAAAGGCGTTTTCCTCCAGCACGCCTTTTCTGAGCAGCGTGTATAACAACAATATGCAGATCGTACAGAGCCCCGACCATGTGGTGCTTGTAGTAGAGATGGTGCACGACGCGCGCATCGTCAAGATTGATCAGCAACACCGCGACCTGCCCTACAACAAGTGGCTGGGTGATTCGGTAGGCTATTATGAGGATGACACACTGGTAGTTGTCACAAAGAATTTTAACCATTGGGAGGTAGCCAATGGCTTTGGTATCAGCCCATCGGTCAACACAGTTGTCACCGAGCGCTTCCGCCGTGTTGCCGACGAGACAGTTCTGTACTCCTTTACCATCGATGATCCGGACCTCTATACCCAGCCTTGGACAGGCGAAATGCCCATGCGACCTTCTCAGGGCATGTATGAATACTCATGCCATGAAGGCAATCATGCCCTGCCGGGTATTCTCGCCGGTGCGCGCCGGCTGGAGCAGGATGCCGCGAACGAATAAGCCAAATGTCGTCACTCCCCCTAACTCCATTGAGTGCGGAAAATTAGGGGACTGTTGGCATATTGCAATGTGTTTTGGATCGTCTCTGGTATCAATTCCCTGTGGGCAACACCGTAACTTCTCAATTTATCCGTTACGATCTTCTGGGGTTCCCCACCATGTTTCCTCAACAGCCGCTTAAAGAACCGCTTTACAGTCTTCCCGTTACGTCTTTTCTGCAGGAACACATCAACAACTTCACCATCTTGATCAACAGCTCTGCACAGATAATATTGTTCACCCTCGATCTTCACGAATACCTCATCAATCAAGTACGTATCGCCATACCCCTGATGCTTTCTTCTCTGTCGATGAGCAAATTTTGGCCCGAACTTGTTGCACCACAGACGAATCGATTCATAGCTCAGCTCGATGCCAAGTTGTGACATCAAATCTTCGATATCACAATGACTGAGATTGAATCGGTGGTAGAGGACAGCGTATTGGATGATTTCAGGTGGGAATCGGTGGCGTTTATAGGTATTTGATTGATTCATGCTCCAAATTCTGACAAATTGAAAGTTAACTTGTCAGTACCTATCTTCCTACTTAGTAGGGGATTGATCTGGTATCGAGTTGTCAGCAATGAGAAATTACGCTGGCCACCAAGAACAGTCTGTTAAGAGCATCGCATTATGATTTCAAAACGACCATTAGTCACTTTACTCACTACCGTAGTCGTTGCTGTTAGTAGCTGCAGTGAACAAGCTATGGAATCAGTCCAAACAGCGGGCCAAGATTCACCCAATATCATGCTAATTCTTGCAGATGATTTGGCCTACTCGGATCTCGGCGCTTACGGAAGTGAAATTGAGACGCCCAATATAGATCTCCTAGCGAAACAGGGAGTGATGTTCACCAGGTTCCATACTAGTGCCATGTGTTCTCCATCACGCGCCATGCTATTAACAGGAGTAGACCAACACAAAAATGGTTACGGTACGATGGGAGAATATCTGGCCACTGAACAAAGAGGTCAGCCGGGTTATGAAGGGTACCTAAATAATCAAGTTGTCACAGTCGCGAACATGCTCAAAACTTCTGGCTTCAATACATATATGACAGGAAAATGGCATTTGGGTGACTCGTCTTTGCCTAGCAATCGCGGCTTTGATCGTTCTTTTACTCTACTACAAGGAGCCGGGAGTCACTTTAATAACTCCGGCTACGCGCCACAGCGAACTACAGTGGACTACTACCGAAATGCTGAGCTAGCAGAATTGCCAGATGATTTTTATAGCAGCGATTTCTATACCTCTGAAATGATTCAGTATATTGATGAAGGACTAGACTCCGAGAATCCTTTCTTTGGCTACTTAGCTTTTAGTGCGCCTCATTTCCCTTTACATGCGCCTAGCGACCTTATTGAGAAATATGTCGAGCGCTACCAGGTCGGATGGGACGTCATTCGAAAGCAACGGCATGAATCTCTTAAAAAACTTGGGCTTATTGACCAGCAAGCATTGATGGCTAAAAGAATAGAAGGAGTACCCGCCTGGGAAGAGTTAAACACAGAAGAACAGAGATACCAGGCTAAAAAAATGGCCGTCTACGCGGCAATGGTAGATAGCGTCGACCAGAATATCGGCGAACTTATTTCTTATCTAAAATCGATTGATGAATATGAAAACACGGTATTTATTTTCCTGTCGGACAATGGTCCTGAATCAAACGATTTCGCATCAGAACGCACTGTTCCATCGGTCACAGATTGGATAGCTGATACTTTTGACAATAGCTATGAAAATTTAGGTAACGAAGGTAGCTTTATTTATTATGGCAAGCCTTGGGCACATGTCGGGGCGGCAGCTCATAGATTTCACAAAACAGTAATGACTCAGGGGGGAATTAATTCACCATTGATTATTAGCTACCCAAAATCTGTACCACAAAATCGAGTAGTCTCTGAATTTTCGAGTGTTGTAGATATCACTCCAACAATTCTTGAGCTTGCCGGCGCGTCCCACCCTGGAGCACTCTTTCAAGGGAGGTTGGTGCACGGCATGGATGGCCGCTCTATCTTGCCATACCTTAGAAGTCAGGAAGAAACTATCTATCCTCCTGGAACTGGCAATGGTTTCGAACTTTTTGGTCATAACGCTTTTATTAGTGCGAATTGGAAAATTCTAAGATTAATGGAGCCTTATGGCGATTTTACTTGGGGGCTATATGACCTCGATAAAGACCCTGCCGAACTGAATGACCTTTCGAATCAGTTTCCAGAAAAATTTCAGGAAATGCTGGCGCTCTACGCAGACTATGAATCTCGCAATGATTTGATTCAAGTGCCAGAAGGCTGGAAGATGTTTGAAAACTTAGGGCCTGCACCGACTTCAAATAATTAAAAAATAGACTTACTAATTAATAGAGCGCCGTATTTAATAGTCGTGTTACCTATAAGAATAAAAACCTACACCTATCAGCAGTAATTACATTTGTGGGTTAACTTTTCCTTTTTATAAACCCCGCTCAAGAAGAACTTACTTTTCTAACTATTCAGGGGAATATTCTGAAATAGCAACACCTGGGGAATGTTCAATTCATGTAAGTAAGACCCAACTCATATCTTTATTTTCCCAATTGCAATTCGGCCTAAAGGTACGCACCATTGACAACAGCCGCGCATAAAGCACTTCAAACAAGGAAAATCGTATATGGACAGGGTTAAAAACAAGGTTGTTATCATCACAGGTGCTGCTTCAGGTTTGGGCGAAGCCGATGCTCGTATGCTAGCTGCTGAAGGCGCCAGAGTAGTGATGACGGACATCAATGTAGATGCAGGTCAGACGATTGCCAATGAGATAGGCGCTACATTCTATCAACAAGACGTTGCCCTTGAAGAAAGTTGGCATGACTTGATGGGAAAAGTTGAAGAACACTATGGCCAGCTCGATGCATTAGTAAATAATGCGGGTGTCGGTATCATTGCTGATATTGAAACAACGACCACAGAAGTCTGGCGAAAAACATTAGGCATCCATCTGGATGGCACCTTTTGGGGTTGCCAGTCGGCGATAGCACTTATGAAGAAAAGTGGTGGCGGCTCCATTATTAACATGTCCTCAACCGCAGCCCTTGTAGGCATTCCATCTTTTCTAGCCTATTCTGCAGCCAAAGGTGGTATACGATCGATGACCAAATCAATCGCCATCCACTGCAAGCAGCAAAACCTGAATGTACGCTGCAATTCAGTCCACCCAGGCAGCATCAACACGCCCATGGTTCATAATGCTTTAAAGAAATTAGTCGGTATCGACATGGCTTCAGAAGAAGATCCGGAAATGATGAGGCAAAAGCTCGGTGTGGGGGAACCCAACGATGTCGCTCATATGATTGTTTACCTTGTTTCAGATGAGTCAAAACATATCAATGGTGCGGAAATGGTCATTGATAACGGTGATACTGTCATTTAACTAGGGGAAAAATCATGAACATCAATGGATTAGTGCACGTTAATATTAATTGCAAAGACTATGATGCCTCGAGAAAGTTTTATGAGATGCTTGGCTTTGAAGAAATGTGGGTTGTGCCACCGACTAATACACCGGAGGTCGCGGCCGCTGTAGGTATGCCGCCCTATCGAGTCAAGGGTGCGTTACTCAGCTTGAAAGGAGCAACGCCGCCGGTCATTATTGACCTACTTGAATGGCAATCACCCATGGACGACTCCCCTCCCTACTCCCACCTTTACCATATTGGACTGGCACGTATAGCATTTCGAACTACAGACCTTTTGGCAGACCTAAGCTACCTTCGGGGTCAGGGCGTTGAGATCCTTTCTGAACCTGCGACAGTGATGTCAGATAGTACCCACGGTAGCCGGTTTTTTTGTTTTAAGGATCCAGATGGCACCTATCTTGAATTGGTAGAGAGTTTCTAAATCAAATTAGC
>CALKDE010000100.1 GCA_938082955.1 uncultured Pseudomonadales bacterium | reverse complement strand
ATGTTTCTTCAGGTAGGCCATCAGGCCAATCTGATCCGAAGCTGGCCAATCAGAGATGAATTTGCCAAATCCACCATTCTTGCGCGACTCTTCGGCTACGAAAAATACGTTCTCCTGAAGGGCCCTAATTTTCTGCCAGTTTCGCACCACCCTTTTGTCGCTGACATAAGCTTCCCATTGCTCGGCCGATAGATAACCGAGCTTTTTCGGATCGAAGCCAAAGAAGGCTTCCTCAAATTCTGGCCACTTGTTCTCGATTACTTTCCAGCTAAAACCTGCCTGATTGATGCATTTGGTCATCATAGCGAGATAGCGATCGTCGCCCAACTCGATGAGCTTTTTCTTACTCGCGACCTTGGGCAGTAGCTTCTTCAACGCTGCCCCGCCGCCCTTGCGATGCTCGGCACGTTCCTTGATCTTCTCAAACTTGATCATAGTTTTTTCTTATGCTGCCTAGCTATTTTTTACGCGCCACATATTCCAGCTGGCTGGCTTTGAATAAATTCTTGAGGGACTGCAATAGAAGCATAACCGGACTTGCTTAGAGCGCAGGCATTGTAGCACTGCGTACTAGGCGTTCTTCAATGGCTCATATTGCCTATTGATAGCGACATATTCAGGCGATTTTCCCAGCAGACAGCTCGATCGGTTTTCCGTGGGGAGTGTTTAGATAGGCGGCATGCCATTGTGATTTTCTTTTCAACAGCTCATTTTTATTGGAGAGATTCTTCTGCCGCGAGATCCTCTCTAGCGCCGCCAACCAATGCTGATAATAGGTATTGCCTAGGTCGGGATCGCCATCGGCCTGCGCTAACGCAATCTGTTCACTCAATACCCCCGCCCATTCTTGCCAGCTGAACAAATTTTGCTCATGCAGGGCAATCACCAAAGCAAAGGCCTGCGCCTCCCAGGGCTCGTTGAATACTGGCCCTTGATCGTCTTGCGGTTGGTGAGGGAAATTCTGCATTAGTTTCCAGCTCCGTCTAGATAAGGCTCCCAAAGATCGATTAATACCTCTGTTTGTGTGGAAGAATGATCCCAAAGATCAACTCCACTAAAGGCTACTCTATAAAGAAATTTTCCCTCATGAACACCCAGTGCGTTGCTGTCGGGAAAGCTATGACAGCCTAACTTTGCTACAACGGTGCCTATCACACCCTGCGCATATTTCGGCACTCTTGTGTGGCCTGCGGTCTGGCTAGCCCTAACTAAGACACTATCGCCATTACCAAACAGCGGCTCGTTATCCGTCTTTATAATGCTGTGCGCACCAAAGCTGAGGATCTCCTGAGCGATCTGGGGATTAGGTGCCAAGAGTGATTCTGTTGTTTGCCCCGGCGTGTTAGCCGTCAGTCCTAGCTCTTCGATACTTACTAAACCCTTCTCGACTAGTAGCTTCTCCAGTCCCTCAAGCCAGTTCTCGTAATAGCTATTCTGCACATAAGCCAGAGGATCCTGACGCTCCCGCGCATGGCGCGACTCATCGATATTCCACTTACCGAGCATGCCGGTAGCTAAGGTGAGAGCAAAAACACGGCGCTCCCAATCTGCATGAAATACCGGCTCCTGCGATTCAGGCTCAGGATTAATTGGGCCCATCTCTAACTGGCCGCCTAGGTCGTGACCACCTTTCACTTGTCGCCCTCACCTTTTTGTTCGGGAGAACGTGCTAGCTCCACTCCTATCATGGAGTTGCGACTCACTAGCTGCTGTAGATCTTGTTCGCTCCAATTCTCTGTTCCTTGCGGGCGCTGGGGCAGAACTAGGTAGCGCATTTCGGACGTGGAATCCCAGACTCTGATGACCGATTTCTCGTCCAACTGCGTGCCGAATTCTTTTAGCACGGCGCGGGGATCACTCACGGCCCGTGATCGATAGGGTGCCGACTTGTACCAGGCCGGGGGCAAACCTAAGACAGTCCATGGGTAGCAGGAGCACAAAGTGCACACGACAAGGTTGTGCGTGTCATTGGTATTCTCAACCACTTCTAAATGCTCGCCCTGGCGTCCGCAGTAACCAAGACTCGCTACTGCCTCTGTCGCATCCTTTATCAGCGCCTGTTTAAACCCTGGGTCTGTCCACGCCTTCGCGACCACGTGCGCGCCGTTGCGTGGGCCCACCTTGTGCTCGTACGTCTCAATGATCGCGTTAAGCGTTTCCGTCTTCACCAAGCCCTTCTCTACCAACAGGCTCTCGAGCGCCTTCACTCGAAGTTCGAGATCCGAAGGTGGCTCGGTGTGTTCATGATTATGGTGATGGTCGTGCGGCACGCTTGAACTCCTATTTTCTATTTTCCAAAGCCTTGATCGATTTACTGCGCCGGCTCTTGAATAAAACTCAGCTGGGCATTGACGTACTTCGAGTTTCTCATTTCATTTACAAAGGACTTTATTGTCTCGAATGGGGCATCGATCCACAACAAATTCGTCACCCATCCTGGTAGCGCCGCTATTCATCACGCCTTCAAATATCGCAGAATCTTCAGTCCGCTTAACCTGTGCAAGCACGTATCGGTCCTTCACCGAAAACGGCAGGTCGTTGTGGGTATACACGAGAGACTCAGATTCGCTGAGGCGCTCAATCAGATACGACTCGGCGCCTCTATCTGCCCAGCCGGCAGAGGCATCTTCTATTAGGGCAGCCAAAGAGGAAAGGCGTGCGTCACGCGCGCAGCGTTAACACGGCATATAGCTTTATTAATCGCTGAATGATGAGCATGTCCTCTCCTTGGCTGAATAGATTGGTAATGTAATGACAGTACCCAACCTCGCTTCATACACAACTTCTCACTAGCATACGACAGTTGCCTGCCTTGTAGTAGCTTCCGTGCTTTGAGACTATGCAAGCCTACATCAACCAATTGATAAGGAATGTCACATGAGTCACAACGAGGCAGTGATGATTGCAGTGGCGCCCAATGGTGCTAGGAAGACGCAGCAGGATCACCCTCAGTTGCCTATCAGCCCGAAGGAGATTGCACTCACCGCGGCATCTTGTCGAGACGCCGGAGCCTGCATGCTACATCTGCATGTTCGCGATGAGAAACTAGGGCATAGTCTCGATGTGGGTCGTTACAGGGAGGCTATCCGAGCTATTCGCCAACAGGTGGGTGAGGAGCTCATCATCCAAATTACGACAGAGGCGGTGGGGATCTATAATAGAGAGCAGCAGATTCAGGCTGTCCAAGAGCTTCGGCCGGAAGCGGTATCACTTGCGATTCGAGAGATAAGCCCGGCTGGAGTTGATGAAAAAGTCTCCGCCGAATTTTTTAGCTTCCTGCATCGAGAAGGTATCGCACCGCAGTACATACTCTACACCCGAGAAGACATTCTACATTTCAAAAATTTACTGGAGCGGGGAATTATTCCGGACGACAGTATTTCCGTATTATTAGTCTTAGGTCGCTATACAGAAAACCAGCAATCAAATGCAGCAGATATTGCCCCTTTGCTCTGTCACCTTCCAAAGGTTCAACACTGGTCCCTTTGCGCTTTTGGCTCCAGTGAGGAAGACTGCATGCTTGAGGCTATTCAGCAAGGCGGTCATTGCCGTGTTGGTTTTGAGAATAATCTATTGATGTCCGACGGCACTCTAGCGGCAGATAACGCTGCGCTTGTTAAGGCGGTCGGCGATGGCGCGCTATTACTTGATCGTACTGTTGCGTCAGCGAATGATGCCAGACGAATGTTAGGTCTGCGCTGAAATTAACGTGCACTAGTTTGCGAGTCAAAAAAACAACTTCTACTAATCTTCGATAAACAACGGCAATTCTTCCTAACACAGTTCTTATCAAAATCGAATCATTAAAAAGGCAGACCTAAGACCGCCTTTTTAATGGTAGGTTTTAGCTCAAGTTGGCCGCCAAAACCAATTGCTAGTTGCAGCTGGATGATAGCTACAGCGATAGATACCATTACAATCAATAACTCGAGTCAATGCGAACTTCCTAGTCCTTTTCGAGG
>CALKDE010000099.1 GCA_938082955.1 uncultured Pseudomonadales bacterium | reverse complement strand
CATGCGGTTCGTCCGTCTATAGCTTCGTCTTGCCTGAATGTCTACCTTTAGACATAAAGCTTCTATTTTATAAAAAAGATGGAGTATTGGAATGGCTGATTTTGTGATTTATCCACTTACAAAAAAGCCATGCCCACTGTCAGAATTTTCTGATTAATAGCTAATAATTCTACTAAAATTAACGGACCGTTCTAAAAAGGAAGGGAAAATTACTATGGCAGGTTGAGAATGAATTGTTTATTCATTGCTCGATCTAATAAATCAAAAAGTTCTGAAAGCAGGAATTTGTGTTGCATTCTGCCTAGGAACAAATAAAAAAACTATTCCCGGGGGGGAAACATATGAAATCGAGAACCAATATCACGAAGACTCTGCTCGGTGCTTCGGCATTGTTCTGTGCAAGTTATGTACCGAACGGGCTATTTGCTGCTGAAGCAGAATTAGATGAAAGACGAATTGAAGAGGTCACAGTAACAGCGGAGAGAAGAGAAGCATCAATTCAAGATACTTCCATATCCATTACTGCATTCACTGGTGATTCATTAGACAGCTTTGGTATTCGTAATCAAGAAGACTTGCAAAACTTCATTCCCGCTACAACCATCCAGCCTTACGACGCTACAATTCGAGGCGTTGGTAGAAATTTCCGCGCACTGGGCGGCGATCCTGGCATAGCAACTTACATGAACGGCGTTTACTCGGAAGATTTGCTAACTGCCACAGCAGCAACTTTCTGGGATGTCGAGCGCATCGAAGTATTGCGTGGGCCTCAGGGAACACTCTACGGTCGTAATGCAGTTGGCGGCGCGATCAATGTGCTCTACAAAGAGCCCACCGACGAAGTAGACTACTCTTTCAAATCCATCATAGGTAATTTTGGTACGCAAGAAGCCTACGGCATGTTGAACGTACCGCTGATTGAAGACACGTTATCAGCACGAATAAACTTTGCTATGCGCGACCGTGATGGCGTGATACAGGAACTAGGCACTGGAGGCGATATCGACGGCCTTGGTACCGAGAACGTCGCCGTATCGTTTAAATGGACACCAACCGATAATATCGAAGTTAATCTGCGACAGAACTTCATGGAAATAGATCGTTCATTCGGTGGTGCTAACGGCGCTGGCCTTGTGGTATTGAATGAAAGTGGGCAAGGAAGTCGAAACACAGCAAACTTAGTTCCTGGTTACCGATTTATCGACACCACAAATACTGATCCTGGCAATTTTGATAACAACAATTGGTACGATCAAAGTCAGCCGATCTTAAATTTCACCAATCCCACTACTGGCGCAACTGATCAAGCCCAACGTGTTCGGCCAGGAATCGACCCTGGTGCTTTCAATGGCGCTCAGAATGCAGCAGCCTCATTGGATGGATTTAACAATACCTCGGCAGCTTCAGAAGCTAGATACAACGACTGCGTGTTCCCTGGCGACATCGCTGGCGATGATCTCTGCGCAGCCACCAACGGCCTGAACAACGAGAATTTTAAGCAGCAAGGCACTCAGTTTAATATTTCCTGGGACGTGAATGATAAACTCGAGTTGAAGTATCTATTCGGGTATAACAGGCTCAGCTACAAGCGCACGACCGATGACGATAATACGGCCAGTCAGTTTCATGATCGCCAGTTCTACGTGAACCACGAGGCGGATTATACCTCGCACGAATTTCAGGCCTTCTACGACATAAGCGACACAGTATCGATCACTTCCGGTTACTTCATTTATGATGCAACCATCGATCAGCGTGGAGATTTCTACTCTTCGCTTGGCGAATCCCGAATGACGAACCCTTATGCGGACAATACCTCGCTAAGCGCTGGCGCGGCGGGAGCCATTGGAGCTCCGAGTTTGGCGGGCATTAATGCCAGTACCCTAGCTTTTGCTGGCAGACCAATGGTTTCGCTGTTTAGTGCGAAGCTGGGCTGTAATGTTGCGACACCTGCTGCATCCTGTTCGCAGAATAACCTTGGCAACAATCTACAAACCTCAGCCTGGTATGGTGACAACGGCAGCAATCCGGACTTGAACGTTATTCACGGCCCACAAACGTCAGCATCAGACTTGCTCTACGCTACGCAAACCAAACGTGAAGCATTCGCCGCTTATACTCAAGGTGTCTGGGATATCAACGAGGTGTTCACTCTTACTCTAGGCATTCGTTATGCCGAAGACGAAGTGACCGCAGAAGAGAACCTGTGGCGCTATTCAGAGACTGGTGCGACCAGCTTTTTGGCTCTTTACGGCGGCCTAGCTGCAGTAAACCGCGTGAATGGCGGCTTAGTTGACGATGGTACGGGTTCAATCACACAGCCTACTCCAGCGGTTACCAACGGCGGTATTCCTTTTGCGTTGAGTGTTTACCGACCCTTTAACCGAACAGATAAGAAGACAACCGGACGTATCAATCTGGACTGGAATGTAACTGATAACTCCTTGATGTATTTCTCTGCCACATCGGGTTACCGTTCTGGTGGTTTTAATCTGGTATTTTTCAGCAACACAGCCACTTATGATCCAGAAGAGTTGTTAGCTTACGAGATTGGTTATAAATCACAGTTCTTAGACGACACCCTGCAATTGAATGCCTCTGTCTATGTGTATGACTACGACACGATTCATACAGTGGGAACCGAGGTCACATCCATTGGCGGAACCAGTACATCTGTATTGGAGGCGCCTGGTGCCCAGGTGATGGGTCTGGAGGCTGAAATATTGTGGCTGGCGACTGACAGCCTGACACTAGGCGGTAACTTCAGTTACACGCCAAGTAAATACACGGAGTCGTTGCTAGTGTCTGACTCTAGTAGGCAAGATGTGCCGGAATCGCTGTATCCTGAATTCGACACATTGACAGAAGACATTAAAGGCAATCAGCTATTGCAGGTTCCTGAAGGCAAGTTCACTGCCTGGGGAAGCTATAATATCCCAATGAATGGCGGAGCTGATTTGGAACTCTTCGGTGTGTATAGCTGGACTGATGAAGTCTTTTACTCACCCTTCGAGGCTCAGGCAGAAAAGGCAGAGGCTTATGGCCGCGCTGACTTACGAGCAACCTGGACATCGCCTAATGATAATTGGGCGGTATCAGCGTTCGTTAATAATATCTTCGATGACGTAGCCAATTTGCAGATATTGCGCCAAAGTGAGGCTGAATTCTACCGTCATAACTCTGGCACTACGCTGCCTAGAGCCTACGGCATGGAGTTTAGTTACAAGTATTAGAAAAGCCGCAAACGAATAAGATATCGGGTTGAATACTTGATATTTTGTTACTACAAAAACGCCCTGACTAGCTCAGGGCGTTTTTTTTCTGTCGCCAGTTATACTGGTGCCACACCAGACTGATTTCTTTTTGATTAGATGCTGATTCGAGATAGCCCTATTCCGACGGCTTGAAAGCCAGCAGCACGTTACCCGCCACCTGTCTAAAAGAGCCGTAACCGGAACCTACGAACACCATGCCAGATCCCGCGGCAATGGAATGGCTGTCGATGGACCCGCCATACCCTTCTACGCCGTTAACCGTTTCAAAATCCTGAGCTGTATCGAACTTGAAGAGCTGTTCGCCCGTGTCCGAGTTGAATACAAACAGGCGACCGTCTAATCCACCAGTGATAACCGCTCCGTCTACAGACAACGGCGTAGCTGAGAAACCATAGAGTGATTCACAACGCCTCAGTCTATCGCTACGCTCGTCACCACATTCTGAGCGCACCTGGTAGGACCAACTTGGCTCGCCGGTTGCAACGAAGTAAGTGTATATACCCGGCCGGATGTTCTCGCCCATTGTGCCCGGGTCGTTGATGGTCATGAAGGCCCGCTCGGAATCGGTGGCGATCCCCCAGTGGTTGCCGCCCAGTGCTGTGCCTTCACCGATGCGCTGATTCCACACCAGTGCGCCCGTGTCGGGATCCAGCGCCCAGAGATCGCCAGATTTCTGGCCGGCAATAAGCAGCTGCCTATCACCGCCATCTACTAGGATAGCTGGGCCGCCAAAATCGAAGTCGACTGAGTTTGTATTTTCTAAAATGATGCAGTTAGGCCCACCGGCGCTGCAGGAGAAATTCCACATGTCGTTCTCTAGCGCCTGGAAGACCCAGTTGGCCTCCCCTGTTTCCAGGTTCAAGGCGATGACTGAATCGCTGGTGTTGGTAGTCGGGTGTGAGGTGTTTTCACCAGTGGTGACATACACCTGACCGCGCTGCGCATCCACCGTCGGTGTAGTCCAGATTGGAGCGCCGGAAGGACCGCGCTGCTTAACACCGGTTGAGCTGACCATGCCCGTGTACTCGGCCGTTGGCATGGTGTGGTATTCCCACAGTTTTTCTCCGCTGCGTACATTCAGCGCGGTGACGGCGCCGTGATTATCACAACATTCAAAATTCGGATTGCCTCCGGTTACAACGCCGGAACCGGAAAGTGGCACGATTATTTTGTCTTCATGAATCACCGGTGTGCCGGTAATCATTGCTTGGTTGTCAGAGGCTTGGCCACTCGCCACCCAGATCGCCTCGCCAGTTCCCGCGTTAATGGAATGAATCATGCCGCGACCATCACCAAAAACCAGTGTAGCCAAGCCATCGATTACCCCGTAAGCCAATGAAGAACGCAGCCGTGTGTCGGCATTGTAGACCCACTTGGCACAGCCACTTTTGGTGTCCAGCGCAAAAACTCGACCCGAATCGGTGGCGGAATAGAAAATTGTTGAACCAACTATAACCGGCGCTGCACGCAAACTGGACGTATCCGGAAAAGCGACCGCCCAGGCCAGCTGCAGATTTGGCATATCGCCCGTGGTGAGGCCCGCCTGCGCGGCATCAAGGTGGCGCGGGTTGTTGCCATCAGCACCAGTCAAGGTAAAGGACGGCCCCTGCCTTAGGTCTACAGCGCGGTTATCCGCTGCACACATAGTTGCAGCGACCCAGTCCTCGACCCCTCCTTCTAAGGCCTGCTCCTGAGCCAAGCCAGGCTGAGCCGCCATAAGGCCTAGGCTTAGTAGCGCGACCAAGGTGGAATACGAGCTAAAACTTGTTTGAAGACGAGAGTAAAAAAACATAAGTAATGCCCGTATGGTGGATGTAAAATGTTAGCCCCATTCCTGTGAGAAGCGCACGCCCTGCACTGCCTGCTCCCTTGGAGGAAAACCCAGCGCCAAAAATACAATAATTGTCGGCATTGTGCGAATCTGAATTGTAACAAGACAATTGAGGCAGGTTTGATACTACCTCAGTGCATATTCAATCAATTGATATTACTGTGCAGGGGCAATTCAGTGGTCTGCTTCATCGTCTCCATCACAAAGCTAGAGCTGACATCAAATAGCTCTGCTTTTATGAGTTGCTTGTACAATTTGTCATAGCCCTGCATGTCTTCCACTACAGCTTTTAATAGATAATCTAAGTCTCCGCTCATTCGATGCACTTCAAGAATGCCAGAGATATTCTTAGTTACCTTTTGAAATTGAGAGGCCCAATTGTCATTGTGCTCGTTAGTGCGAATTGAAATATAAACCGTCAGAGGCAGATTGAGCTTCTGTGCATCTAAAATTGCGACTTGTTTTTTAATCACGCCGTCAGCTGTCAGCTTTTGTAATCGTCTCCAGCACGCCGATTTGGACATGCCAACTTTCTCGGCCAACTCTCCGGTAGAAAGAGATGAGTCTTGCTGAATTGATCGAAGCAGTAATAGGTCTTGTTTATCCACTTTTGATTCACCAATTATTAATTATTTGGCATATTGTGCCAATATATTCAATAATAAGAAACATATAGATCATTCCCGAGAGAAAAACAGAGTAATTAGAGACAATGTCTCCCTTGTAGAGAGATACCATTGCCTGCAACTTTGGAGAGCAATGCAATGACTACAGAGCTAGTCGCTAAGATTAGAGATTCTATTATAGGTGATGGTCGGTTAATCGAAACCAGCTTCGGACAGAAACCGCTTGTTTATGCGGACTACACCGCTTCTGGTCGTTCTTTAGATTTCATCGAACAATTTATTACAAATTCAGTGCTCCCATTTTATGCGAACACGCATACCGAGACCTCTTTCTCCGGCGCGCAATCTACTGCCTACCGCGAAGAGGCGAGGCAGACTATAAAACAAGCCGTCAATGCGGTTAAAGACGATCAACTTATTTTCTGTGGCTCCGGCGCTACCGCTGCAATTAACAAATTGATCGATATTTTGAATCTGCGGCTTCCCGCAGACTTGAATGAACGGCATAAATTTCTAGACCTAATTCCTGATGCCTCTCGACCAGTCGTTTTCATTGGTCCTTACGAACATCACAGCAACGAAATACCTTGGCGAGAATCTATAGCCGATGTAATTGTCATTCCCTTGTCTCAATCAGGCCAGTTGGACACCAAGGTTTTACAAACAAAGCTCATTGAGTTTGCTGATAGGCCACTCAAAATTGGCAGCTTTTCTGCCGCATCAAATGTCACAGGACTAAAGACAGATGTCGAGGAGGTAGCAGCGCTTCTGCATCAATACGATGCTCTGTCTTTTTGGGATTACGCCGCAGCAGCGCCCTATGTCTCCATCGATATGAACCCTGTCGATAGTGCTTGCTCAAAGGACGCAGTTTTTTTAAGCCCGCATAAATTTGTTGGTGGTCCCGGCACGCCAGGCGTGTTGATTGTCAAAAAACAACTACTCAAAAATTCAGTTCCCGTGTCTCCTGGTGGAGGGACAGTTTTGTATGTCACCCCAGTTGATCATCAATTCATTACCGATCATGAACGCAGAGAAGAAGGTGGCACACCGGCAATAGTAGAATCTATTAGGGCTGGGCTGGTTTTCAAATTGCAGCAAGCAGTAGGAACTGACCTGATTGAAAGTTTGGAGGCGAACTTTAAAGAGCGTGCATTAAGGCGGTGGAAGACGAATAAAAATATAGAAGTTTTAGGTGATTCATCCCAAGAGGGTCTTTCAATATTTTCTCTTAGAATCAAGCACGAAGGAGCTGACCTGCATTATGGATTTGTAGTGGCTTTGTTGAATGATCTTTTTGGCATCCAGGCGCGCGGGGGCTGTTCTTGTGCAGGACCTTATGGTCATGAACTTCTAGGTATGGACTTGAATTATTCTCGCAAGCTGCACAAAGAACTGAATAAAGGTCATAAGGTGATGCGACCGGGGTGGGTTCGGTTGAATTTTAACTATTTCATTAGCGAAGAGACGTTTGACTATCTGCTAAAAGCCATTGAATACGTGTCTGCGCTAGGTTGGAAGCTTCTCCCGTTTTACCAGTTCGATACTGATTCAGGTACTTGGCGGTATCAGGGCGCATCAATGAAATTGAAGTCCCTTTGTTTAGACTCTCTTTTAGCACAGGAACAACAAGCCGCTATAAACTCAGCGAAACCCCTCTCAAAATATCTCGATGAGGCGCTAATCGAGTTAAATAAAGTGGATGATGGTAGAGTTCGCTACAGCTTGTCTCTACCTGAATCAGCCAACAAATTGCGCTGGTTTGTGTTGCCACAAGAAATTGAACCCCAAAGCAGAATAGGTCTAGCAAGTTGAAAAATAACCCAGTCTTAATTCGGCAATTATTCGATAGTGAATCTTCTACCTACACTTACTTAGTAGCAGATACTGACGCAGAAGTTGCATTACTTATTGATCCTGTCAGTGAAAAACTAAGCAGCTATATTCAGTTGCTTACCGACCTCTCTCTTCAGCTAAAGTATGCCTTGGACACGCACTGTCACGCGGACCATATTACTGCCTTGGGCCCACTCCGTGATATCACAGGCTGTGAAACCCTAGCCGGCAAGCCTTCTGAAATGGCTTGTGTAGACCGGTTTTTTGGAGATGGCGATATCCTGCAACTGGGATCAATCGCTTTGCGGGCAATTTACACTCCAGGGCATACTGATGATTCCTACTGCTTTTTTCTAGACGGCGAGCAACAGCTGTTATTTACTGGAGATACTCTTCTAATAAGAGGCACTGGACGAACAGATTTCCAGAATGGATCCTCAGAAGAGTTGTATGACAGCCTGTTTACTAAATTATTGAAGCTACCAGATCAGACCACTGTCTTTCCAGGTCATGACTACAAAGGCTGGACGCAATCGACCATCTTAGAGGAGCGTCAATCAAATCCCCGCTTACAAGTAAAGAACTGGCAAGAGCTCGATAGTCTTCTAGAGCAGCTCAAGCTAATGAACCCAAAACTCATGGATATTGCTATCCCTGCCAATAAGCAATGTGGCAAGACATCCTTGCCCGATGCCGGACTTAATTTTCTAGCTGATAAACCGCTTTAAGCTGTCGCCCTTAGCTCACTATTGTGCAGGGCGGTAACCGCTTCAACATAGTTGTAGCCCAGCGCCTCAGCGACGGCTTCATTGGTCACCATGGCGTTGTGAACATTTAAACCATTTCTCAGATGAGCATTGTCCATCAATGCTCTGTGATAGCCTTTATCAGCAAACTCGAGCACGAAAGGCATGGTGGCGTTGTTTAATGCAAACGTAGACGTTCTCGCGACACCGCCGGGCATATTAGCCACACAGTAGTGAATGATTCCATCGACAATGTAGGTGGGGTCTTCATGGGTTGTTGCTTTAGAGGTTTCAAAACATCCACCTTGATCGATGGCAACATCGACTAAGACTGAGCCCTTCTTCATCAAGGAAAGCATCTGCCTCGTGACAAGTTTTGGCGCTGCTGCCCCAGGCACCAGTACCGCGCCAATCACAGAATCCGCAGTTCTTAGCTGACTTTCAATTGTGTCTGTAGTGGAAAAAAGCGTCTTGATGCGCCCTTCATAAAGTTCATCAATTTGCTTGAGCCGGGTAATCGATCGGTCAAGGATAGTAACGTTTGCACCCAGCCCCATTGCCATGCGAGCCGCATTTAATCCAACAACTCCACCGCCAATTATGACAACATTAGCAGGCTCAACACCGGGAACTCCACCTAGTAATACACCGCTGCCTAACTTTGATTTCTCCAAACAAACCGCCGCTTCCTGAATGGACATTCTTCCAGCCACTTCGCTCATCGGAGCAAGCAATGGTAGCGTGCCTGCATCATCTGTCACTGTTTCATAGGCCACACAAGTCGCACCGGAATTAACCAGCAATTTAGTTTGTTCTGGGTCTGGCGCTAAATGCAGATAGGTGAATAGCAATTGTCCTGGGCGCAACATTTTGCACTCAGCTGGTTGTGGTTCTTTAACCTTAACGATCATGTCTGCTTGAGCAAACACTTCACTGGCGGTTTCCACTATGCGCGCGCCAACTTCTTCGTACTGATCATTTTCAAGGCCAATGCCGCTACCGCTGTGTTTTTCAACGATAACTTCGTGGCCGTTTCGAGTGAGTTCTCGAACTACCGAAGGAGTGAGACCAACACGGTACTCATGGTTTTTAATCTCTTTAGGGACACCAATTATCATAGCGTTTCTCCAAATGCCTGCATTTGACTGTTGAGCGAGATTATATAGATTTTCAATAAGAGGAATTTCTTTATATTCTGAGAAAAACAGTGTAATAATCTATTTATTTCCACTATTACTAACTAAAAACCTGGTTATTTAATATGATTGCAGCTAAATCATTGTCTTCTATAGATAAAAAAATCCTTCGAGAATTGCAGAAAGATGGGCGTATTAGCTATGCGGAATTGGCGAGAAGAGTTGGCTTAACAACGACTCCCTGCTTAGAAAGAGTAAAGAGGATGGAGCGTGAGGGCGTGATCGCCGGTTACACCACTTTACTTGACCCAGCTAGCTTAAAAGCAGCACTCGTGGTTTTTGTTCAAATAAGGCTGACCAGAACTTCACAAGATATCTTCGCGAAATTCAAGAAAGCGGCGATTGCGCTTCCGACGGTGCAAGAATGTTATTTGGTTTCAGGAAACTTCGATTACTTAATCAAGGCGAGGGTTGAAGACATGAATGCTTACCGGGATTTACTTGGTGAAACGCTGTTAAGCCTGCCTGGCGTTCAAGAGTCAACCAGCTATGTGGTGATGGAGGAAGTTAAAGAAACG
>CALKDE010000098.1 GCA_938082955.1 uncultured Pseudomonadales bacterium | reverse complement strand
GCAAACATATAGAAATTGTTAAGCTCAATTCCCTTCGAGGTGCCTTCTTTTATTTCATCTGCGCTAATAAGACTAATCATGAAGTATCCATTACTCAGTTATTAAGTGAGGGCCTTTTCAAAATCTGCCAACAGATCTTCGACCTCTTCTATACCGATTGAGAAGCGAAGCATGGAGTCAGCGATGCCCATGGAGGCACGGCGCTCCGCTCCCATCTCATAATAGATGGTATGGGCAACTGGAATGGCTAGAGTGCGGGTATCGCCTAAATTGCTGGATGACACTATATTCTCCAT
Source organism: uncultured Pseudomonadales bacterium (assembly GCA_938082955.1). Classification (GTDB taxonomy): domain Bacteria; phylum Pseudomonadota; class Gammaproteobacteria; order Pseudomonadales; family Pseudohongiellaceae; genus UBA9145. The sequence continues at coordinate 2,358 of CALKDE010000098.1, read as the reverse complement.
AGCATTTAGCACGTCAAAACAGTCGACGCCGGCTACGAGATCGATGCTCATAATTGAGCCGAAACCCTTGAACAGTGTTTTTGCACGCTCATGCTGCGGGTGGACAGGCAGTCCAGGATAGTAGACCTGCTTCACCTTAGGGTGTTGTTCGCAGAACTCGGCGATTTTCTGGGCGTTGTTGCACGCTTTATCCATGCGTAGGCTCAACGTCTCAGAGCCCACTGCCAGATGGTGGGCGGCTTCCGGGCCTAAAGAGGCACCGATGTCGCGCAGACCCTTTTTCTTCACCTGAGTAATGCCCCATAGCGCGGTATCCTGACTCTTGTAATTGTCGTAGATATTCGCAAAGCCGGTCCAGTCGTAGAGGCCGGTATCGGTGATCGTGCCTCCCAGTGCGTTGCCATGGCCACCTATGTATTTCGTCAGGGAATTAACGCTGAAGCTCGCGCCAACCGACTTTGGTCGGAACAGATGCGGCGAGGTCATCGTGTTGTCGACACAAAAGATTAGGTTTTCGCTTTTGCACAGCGCGCCAATCGCGGTTAAGTCTGCGATCTGCGTGACTGGGTTTGCAATCGTTTCGACGAACACCAGGCGGGTATTTCCTCTGATCGCTGATTGCACCGCGTTGACGTCAGTTGCATCGACGAACGTTACCTCAATGCCAAGATTCTGAAATGTACCAAATAGGCTATTTGTATTGCCGAATAGGTAGGCGCTGGAGACGATGTGGTCTCCCTGTCTAAGCAGCGACAGCATAGTCGATGCGATGGCGGCCATGCCAGTTGCGAAGGCCGCGGTTGCAATACCATCTTCCATTGCCGTGATTTTATTTTGCAGAGCAGTAACGGTAGGGTTTAGCTGCCGACCATAGTTATAGCCTGCGCGCTTCCCTTGAAAGACTTCAGCTAGCTCTCTTGCATCTTCATAGCCATAGGCGACGGACGGGTGAATGGCCTTGTGCAATACGCCATGTTCCGGGTTGTCTCTGCGGTCGGAGTGCAGGTTTGTCGTGTTAAAGCCTTTTTTCGTCATGATGGCGGCTCAAATTAGTTCACGGGGGGAAATAGTGGCGGTGTTATACACCAGCATTTTGGAATTTGGAAGCGATGAGTGAATGATAACGCCTTGCTCAGGCTTGATCTAGTTGATCTTGGCACTTCAGGCAATGGCTTGCCTGGGGCTGCACTTTGAGTCTGTTGAACTGTATTGGCTCGTCGCACTGGCTGCAGTAGCCAAAATCCTCTGCCTCCATTCGTTTCAGGGCTTTTAGGACTTTTCTCAAACTAGTCTCTGCTTTCGCGCGAGTTGATACGGCCATGCTCTGTTGTTGCATAGCGTCAACTCGAGAAACCCTGCCTACAGAGCTTTGATCTAAGATCACAACTCCTGTCGCCGATTCAGCATCGAGTAACTGCTGTTCCAATTTGGTTTTGTTGGATTGCAGGACTAAGCGCAGTTCTTGTTTTTGCTTGGGCGTGAGTTGGATCAAAATGCCTGCTGCCTTCAAAGTTACATTAGCTGAACGAATCTTCTATTGAAGCAATTCTGAAAATAGCGGCCGGCTGTCGATGAGTGTTTGAATTTCGGCGAGTCGCTTTGCGTATTGTGGACTGCTTCTATCCGTATACATTGCATTGAAATCGGTTTCGGATAGGCCATCTTGGTTGTTGCCTACCTGAGGCATATAGTCAGATTCATTTTGTAGGTTTGCCAGTCGGCCCTGCATGATTTTGGCAGTTTCAGGGTCTCTCGTTGCCAGCCGCGCGATGCTGACACCCACATTATTGGCAGTAAGATCAGAAAAACTGAACCCGGAACGGTAGCGCGCATCATAGGCTTCCTTCGTTGTGGACAGCATCTGTGCGAGGTCCGCGCCAGCCGAAGCGGTTATTGCGGCTACCGAAACTAGATGCTGTGCCAGATCCTGACGTCGAAGCAGCCTTGCTTCTATGAAGGGGGCTGGTTCGATTTCGGCGGCGGATTCTTTTCCGATGAGTTGTGCGATCGATTCTTTATTTAAATAGGCGGCTAGGGTTTGAAAGGCAGTTCGGTTCTCTGCAATAGGGTCACTGCCCGCTAAGGTCTTCTCCGCTGCCGCGGCAAACAGTGGCGATAGAAAAGCATTGACCGATACAGCCCGAATGTCGATGGGCACTGCTGCAGCAATATTTGTGATGATAGCGTAGTAGTTGATTATGCGCTGCTGATCTTGCTCGGATATAAAAAGCTGCTGCGCCTGACTGCCGATGCGACTAATTAGATTCGGGTTCCACTGCAGTGCAACGGTCATTTGGTTTATCTCGAGATCGACACGTTCAATAGTGTTGATCAGTTCGCTGAAATCCTGATAGGCGA
>CALKDE010000097.1 GCA_938082955.1 uncultured Pseudomonadales bacterium | reverse complement strand
CTTCTGCTGTCACATCCATAAATCGTGGCAAGGCTGTCGCTGTCAAAATGCCAAGCAGTAGAATTACCACAACCAATTCAATAATGGTAAAACCAGATTGTCTGGTGTTACGCATGTTTCGTACGTTTAACGCTCTCATATTTTTCACCCTTTTCTTTTACAACAAGTTTTAATTCAAATGTGTGTTTTGCTTTGCCGCTGTGAACTGAACAGAAGCAGTGTAATCCTGAGAAAGCCCTTTGTTTAACTAATAACGGCCTATTTATTAATAACTTAAAGTATTATCCATATCTAAATTCTACAATTTAGGCGTCTAAGAGCAGTTTTCCTTAAAACACGTGCGCTGTATAGAGCGACCGTGTCTTTTCTTCCCTCTTTCTACCCCTCTTTCTACCCCTGATTATGGCGCTCTTAAGCGCCCAAATCCGTTAACTAAGTCACATTTCAAGGGGCATAAGCGCGAAATCAGCTGCTTTCTGCACTTGCCGCTGCCGTTAGCGCCTCCTCTGACTCGCCCTGCCACTGGTAAGGCGTAGTGGGTCTTAGAACAATGCCATTCAAGCGACGCTTGATATTCTCCTGTGGCACTTCACTGCCATCTCTTTGCGCAATGTGCACGGGCAAGCCGGATAATCGATCAACCTCAGCGTAGTCTGCAACTAACTTGAGGCGAATCTCGTCAGTCGGATAGCTGGCACCATTAATCACCAGATAGGCACCGCCCGTATCATTGATTAGATAAACCAGTTCCTGCGTCGCCGGATCGAAATACCACGAACGACGAGGTAACTCTGCTGCTTGCAAAGAACTCACCACGCCCAGATAGTTTGTCGGGGCCGATAACATCAAGTCCATTGGGTTTACGCCCTCAAACTGCTCCAGGGACGTAACTCGGCCAGAGCCCAAGGCCATCATCGACTCAAGATTAACACCCGTTTGGAGTTGCATCGTCACCGCCATAAAATTAGCTCTCTCGGCCTGACCTGGGAATTCGGCAAATCGATTAGTCGCATAGGCATAAATTATTGCTATCGAAATTATGAACACGACCAATTCAAATAATGAAAATCCAGCATGCTTCTGGAAATTTATTCGATTCATTTTACTATTAGCTCTGTGCCGATAATTCATCAAAGTAGTAGTGAGTTAAGCCTATTAATAATTTACTGCGTGGATTTCTGTTTTTAAGTTCACATAGGTAACTTGCTCTTTATTCCAAGCTACTATCCGTTTGCTGCTGTATTCAGATCCCATATTGGCAGGAATACACCCAGTGCTAAGATCAATACCAGGCCACCTATAAATGAGATTAGAATAGGCTCAATGGCATCGCTCATTTGCCCCAAATCATACTCGACTTCAGAATCGTAAAAATCTGCCACTTCAGCCAATAGCTCATCCACTGTTCCTGTTTCTTCACCGATTGCTATCATTTGCAGAACTAAAGGTGAAAACATACCACTGCTGCTGGCTGTTCGGTGCAACGATTCCCCGCGCTCAACTCCCTCGCGCATGGCGTATATATTTAAACTGGTATAGGCATTCCCTACAGCGCCTCCAACTATGGTTAAGCCTTGGATAATAGGGACACCCGCCCCCATGACTATGGAAAAAGACCGGGAGAACCTGGCTAACGCAACCTTCTCAAGTACCGCACCTACAAGTGGAATGCCGAGCTTCTTCTCATCCCAGGTCAGCCTGCCCTTGTCGGTATTGCTCCAGTAAATAAACCCATAGATGCTCCCAAATATTGAAATTAGAATAAAGGGCCAATAGTTGATCACGAAATTCGAAGTATTCATCAAAACCTGTGTTTGCCAAGGCAACTCAGCGCCAAGACGTTCAAAAGTATCTGAAAACACAGGTATAACAAAAACGGTAATCACTGCCAAAGCCACAGCTATCGCGGACATAACGAATAAAGGGTAGCGGATAGCACTCTTTACTTGTTTGCGAGTAGTTTTCTCCAGTTCGAGGTATTTACCTATTTCACTAAAAGCCATATCCAAACGGCCAGTGTTTTCGCCAATATGCACTAGACTCAAAAACAATTTTGAAAAAACCTTTGGGTGCAACCCTAATGCAGACGCCAGGTCCATACCGTTTCCCAAACCCTCGATAACACCTTTCAATACTTCCCGAAAGGCAAGATTGCTCAGCGACGCCTCCATGCCCTTAAGGGCTCTGTCCAAAGGCAGGCCCGCCTTGGTGAGGCTGTGCATCTGGCGAGCAAACATGATGAGGTCATCGGCTTCAATCTTGTCGCTAGCCAAAAAGGCGTTAATTCGCTCTACAGTAGATGCATCGGACCCCAGTTTTGCTTTCCGCGTTTTTCCTAATGGTGCTTTTTTTCTACCCTGGCCTTTCACTTCTCGAATTTCAATTGGCGTAACACTGGACCCAAATAGCTGCGCGGCCACATCATCAGCGTTACCGGCATCCAGGCTGCCTGACACCAGCGCACCGGTATTATCTCTTCCGCTGTATTGAAATTGAGCCATTTCTTTACTAATACTCTCTAAGACTGATTTTCAAATTACAAGCACATCGCTTTAGGGTGTTTTCTAATCCCTATCTATGATCCTGTTGATTCAACATTACCCGATCAAACTACGGCATGAAGTCTCTAGACTCATCAATCTGCTCAGCCACTCTAAACACTTCCTCTAGGCTGGTTATACCTTGAAGCGCAAATCCAAGAGCACTCACTACCAGGGGTTTGTAGCCAGGGGTTTGTTTGGCAACTTTGACAAAGCCCGATGCATCAGATCGACGCAGCGCATCGGCTAACGCCTCGTTCATAACTAAAATTTCGAACACGCCTATGCGGCCTCGATAGCCCGAGTTATTGCAGCGATGGCACCCTACAGCTTTCTTAAACCTAGCCCCATCGGCTTTGTCTGGCAATTGCTTGGCGACCCAAGCAGCAACACTTAGATCTGGCTGGTGATCCTCAAAACACTGTTCGCAAAGCCTGCGCACTAATCGTTGCGCGACAACAGCGCGCAGCGCCGTTGCAGCTAAGAAGCCTTCCGCACCCATGTCGACAAGCCGCATGGCGCTAGAAACCGCGTCGTTGGTGTGCAGGGTTGATAAAACCATATGCCCTGTCATCGCCGCCCGAAGTGCGATCTCGGCAGTTTCTGTGTCGCGTATCTCACCCACCAGTAAAATATCTGGATCCTGCCTCAAGGCCGAACGTAATATTCGAGCAAATGACAGGTCGATCTTTGGGTTTACCTGCACCTGATTTACACGATGCAATCTGTATTCCACCGGGTCTTCAACGGTAATAATTTTCTTACCGACCTCATTGAGCTCTTGCAGTGCTCCGTACAAGGTAGTGGTTTTACCACTACCTGTTGGCCCGGTTACTAGAATCAGGCCGTGTGGCCGCTGGATCAATTTACGGAATACCTCCAACATATTTTCTGGCATTCCAACTTCATCCAAATCGGTGGCGCCATCAGTCTGGTCCAGCAAGCGCATTACAACTGATTCGCCCGCCTCGATTGGCATCGTTGAAAGTCGAACATCAATGTTTCTACCTTTTACTCTCAGACTAAAACGCCCGTCTTGCGGAATTCGTTTCTCAGAAATATCCAAACCGGAAAGTAGTTTCAAGCGCAACACCAGGGCTGGCGCAATGCGCCGCTCTTTCATTACCTGCTCTTGCAGAATACCATCCACTCGCTGCCTAATACGCAAAACGTTTTCGTCAGGCTCTATGTGTATATCAGAGGCACGAACCTGCACAGCATCCTCAAATATTGACTGTAGAAGCTTCACCACTGGAGCATCACTGTCATCTACAACAAGGCTTAAGGTTTCGAGATCGAACTCCCCATCGGTCAATTCTTCGTCCAGCTCTTCAGCGAAGCCGGCGATATCTTCAGTTCGCCGATAGACAAGGTCCAGAGTACTTAGTAGCTCATCCTCATCCACTAGAGCTGGCTGTATTGGTTGCCCGAGTATCCTTTCCAATTCATCCGATGCAAAGATGTCCATTGGGTCAGCTCTTCCAACTACTAGCACGCCGTTTTGGTCTGCCAAAACTATAGCGCGATAGCGTCTCGCATACGATTCACGCAGGCGCTGAATTACGCCAACATCAAAGTTGTAACGACGAAGATCGACAAATGGAATTTGTAGTTGTTGGCTGAGGTGGCTTGTAAATTGTTCTGATTTAAGAAAACCAAGCTCAATAATGATTTTACCGAGGCGCTGGCCCGTCTGCTGCTGAAGCTGGACAGCTGAATCTAATTGCTCTTGCGTCAGCGCACCGCCGTTTACTAGCAGCTCGCCAATCTTGATCTTTTGCTTAGCAATTTCCATGTCTATTGCAGGCTAAGAGCGCCAAGCCTCTCTTGACTTCGGCGACGTAAATTCGCACTTAGGTTGGAATACTGTATCGCTTGAGAATACGCCTGCCTCGCCTCTTCTGAGTTTCCAAGCTGATCATGTGCCGCGGCAAAACCGAACCACCACTTCCCTTGCGATTGGTCATGCTGGACTAAGGATCGGTAACTAATTACTGCTCCAGAGAAATCTCTACTCATTAGCTGCGCCGATGCGAGCAAATCATAGTACTCTGAGTCCTGTGCCATATCAGGGGCACGGCTCATTAATAGGCTAACCGCTTCACCAATTTCTCCGACTCTCATTAGTAGTCGGGCTTTCACTTTTTTAAACCCTGCGTGATTAGGCGTCAGTGCAATGCCCGTATTGATGAGCGCGTTGGCTTCTTCCAAATAGCCTCGACTCATCAATAGTTTTGCATAGGTCTCGCGCGATTGGTGGGCATAACGATTGCTTGCTATAAACTGCTCAAGCGTTTCGTTGGCACCCTCAGTATTGCCATTTGAAATTAGCCGCAGCGCTTCTTGCACTGCTATGGTGTCTAATTGTTCGTTGGTAAATTTAGGCGCCTCTTTCACCGATTCAGCTGAGCTGCTGCGCAGCAACGCTGGGCTTGCTGCAATTGCAGCCGGTTCAGTGCTTATAATTACTTGAGTCGACTGGGTCGGTAGGGCCGCACTGTCAGCCATTAAATTTTCAGCAGATTGAGCAGTATTAACCCGTGATTCGACTAGTGAGGCGAGTGAATGCACGTTCGACACTGGGGCGGATTCAACAATTGCTTGTTCGCGCTGCAGCGCCTCTTCATTCAATAGAATTGATTCTTCAATATCTCTAATGAGCTGTTCCGAGTCGACAAGTAGGTTAGACGTCGGCGATCGAACCTGCAGATCTAATTGTTGCTCGACACTTTCTTGATTCGCTGTAAACCAGTAGTAAACCAAAGCAGCGAAAAGCAAAGCCAAACCCAGGAGAAGGTAGGGAAGAAAACCCCTGCCTTCCTCACTGACATACTCACTAGCAGGCAGCAGTTTGACCCTACCACCACTGGTATTGTCCGATTCTTGTCTGCGCTGATCTAAGTCGCGCAACATGTTATTCACTAAGCTCATTTGTAGAGTACACCTAGATAGAATACCAACACCGCGCCAACTAGAAGCGCTCCAATAGCCACCAGGGTAGGCACGTGATTCACAGTTGGCGAACTCACGCCCTCCGTGTCATCTGCAGCACTTTTCACATGATCTACCTTAACCGTTCGCTCGCCTTTACCAAATGCGACCATCAAGGCTTTATGACAGAGAATATTAATTAAACGGGGAATTCCACCGCTCGCTCTAAATAGAGAATCTAGCGCCCGTTTAGGAAATAAGAACGGCCCGTTATACCCCGCTGTAGCTAGACGATGAACCACGTATCGCTCAACGCCATCGCGATCTAGAGACTCAATTTTAAATGAAAAAGTAATGCGCTGCCTTAGCTGCCTTAGCGATGACTGACTTAACAAGACGTCTAACTCTGGCTGGGCAAATAGTACTACCTGAAATAGTTTCGCCTGCTCAGTTTCAATATTGGTGAGCAGCCTCAGTGCCTCAAGTGTCTTCTCAGGCATCGCATGCGCCTCGTCAATAAACAAAACCACTTGCTTCTTTTTTGCAGAAAGCTCCACCAACTTTTCTGTGATGTCTTGAAGCAGTCGGTGGTG
>CALKDE010000096.1 GCA_938082955.1 uncultured Pseudomonadales bacterium | reverse complement strand
TCATCTATGGAACAACGGCGAACTCCGTTCCAGCGTTGTTGAAAAAAATAAGGCGGATGCCGCCAAATTCACAGACTACTTCGATTACAGCGAACGCCTAAACAAGATCCCCTCCCACCGTGCACTCGCTGTTTTTCGCGGACGTAAAGAAGGCTTCCTGTCAGTTGAAATTGGCAGCGCAGGCCTTGAACCCGGCGCCACTGACCCCTGCCAGGGCATGGTTGCCAATCATTTCGGTATCAAGAACAAGGGCCGCTTGGCGGACAAGTGGCTAAACGAAGTAATCACCTGGACCTGGCGCATCAAACTCATCTATCGCCTTGAGACCGACCTGCTTGGACAGCTACGAGAACAGTCCGATGACGAGGCTATTCGCGTGTTCACAGAAAACATGAAGGCCATTCTTTTGGCACCGCCGGCAGGAAACAAAGTCACCCTCGGCCTAGACCCTGGTCTGCGCACCGGCGTCAAAGTATGCGTAGTCGATCGCACAGGTAAGTTCATAGAAGACACCGCCATCTATCCTCATCAACCGCGCAACCAATGGGACGAATCACTTAGTGTGTTGGCAAAGCTGGCAAAGAAACACGGCGTCGAGCTCATTGCCATTGGCAATGGTACTGCCTCGCGTGAAACCGACAAGCTTGTCGGCGATCTAATCAAGCGGCACAAAGAACTCAAACTCGATAAGGCCATGGTTAGCGAAGCCGGCGCATCGGTGTACTCCGCTTCAGATATAGCCAGGGAAGAGTTTCCCGATTTGGATGTTACCGTACGCGGCGCGATTTCAATCGCACGACGTTTGCAAGACCCTCTCGCCGAACTGGTTAAGTTAGATCCTAAATCTATCGGCGTGGGCCAATATCAACACGATGTGAGTCAGTTCAAGCTTGGACAAAGCTTGAACACGGTAGTAGAGGATTGCGTGAACGCTGTGGGCGTGGATGTAAATATGGCATCCGCTGCTTTGCTTAAACAGGTTTCTGGTCTGTCTTCATCTATCGCAACAAATATCGTAGCCTACCGCGATCAGCACGGCGAGTTCAAAAATCGACGCGACTTAAAAGCAGTGCCGCGCTTTGGTGCGAAGAGCTACGAGCAAGCAGCAGGCTTTCTGCGCATCGTAAACGGCGACAATCCTCTTGATGCTTCAGCCGTTCACCCTGAGTCCTACAGCGTCGTCAAAAAGATTGGCACTGCCAGCAAGAAAAAAGTTGCGCAGATGATGGGCGATCGCAGCTTTCTCTCGAAACTTAATCCAGCAGACTATACCGACGAAAAATTTGGACTACCCACAGTCACCGACATACTTGTCGAGCTTGAAAAACCTGGCCGTGACCCCAGGCCAGAGTTCAAGACCGCCGAATTCAAAGACGGCGTCGAGTCGATGAAAGACCTTGAAGTAGGAATGCGCCTAGAAGGCATTATTACTAACGTAACTAACTTCGGTGCCTTCGTGGATATCGGCGTGCATCAAGATGGGCTAGTGCACATCTCTGCACTGTCGAATCAATTCGTGAAAGACCCGCACACGGTGGTGAAAACCGGCGACGTGGTGAAGGTAAAAGTGATGGAGGTTGATCTACAGCGTAAGCGCATCGCACTAACTATGCGACTCGATGATGAGGTTCAGGCGAAAAGCCCAGGGAAAGAATCTGGAACAAATACCGCTACGAGGCCGACTCGCTCTGCACGTCCCCAATCCACACAGCGAACACCTACAAAGCCTGCGGTAGGCAGCTTCGGCGCCTTGCTACAAGACGCAGCTACAGCGAAGAAATAATCAATCGCTGGCAGGGTGGGCAAGCCCTATCCTGTCAGCGGTTCTTATTTAACGCTAATTTCCGTACTCGCCCCAAGCCTGTAACAGCCAATCATTAGTGCCCTCATTAGCTGGCGCATAGCCATCTGCCGGCTCAGTTGCCAGCATCTCTTCTGCTGACAGACCCTCTACCTTCGCCCGGACCAGCCGTCCGCGAATAATCACTAACATATCGCGAAATTCTAACAAGTCTGCCCTGTTGGAAAGCACGCCATGACCAGGAATAATAATCGTGTCGTCATTAATCAAAGCGGAGATATTCCACAGCGCATCGATCATGCCGTCAGTTGTTCCACCGTTGTCTCTATCGGTAAACGGGAGACCATAGCGCACAAACATGTCACCTGTGTGGATCACATTCGATTCACGAAAAAATATTTGTGCATCGCCGTCGGTGTGGCCATCCCCAGTGTTGACAATATCAACAGCATTGCCATTGAAGTAAAAGCGCATCTTGTCCTCGAAAGTAATCTTCGGAAGACCAACCGGTTCATAAGCTTCTTGAACTCTACCGCTACCGGAAAGAACCTGGGTGCTCTCCATGCGCTTGCGTGCGTTGTCCTGCGCCACGATATAGGCGCCAGCTCTGCCGAAATTTGTATTGCCGTCGGTATGGTCGTAGTGAAAGTGAGAATTCATAACGAATGTTACCGGCTTGTCGCTAAGCTCAGCGATTGCTGCCTCGATTTTCTGCGTCAAAGCTCCGAATTGATCATCGATGATGATCACGCCATCTTCGCCGATAGACACTCCAATATTACCGCCACTACCCTGCAGCATATATATGTTGTCTCGTACCGGTATAGTAGTAATTTCGATGGCACTGAAATCCTGCGCCACTCCCATCAATGGCAGCGATAGGAAAGCTGCAAAGGCCATCGTGATCGAGCTGATTTTTCTTTTTTTGTTTATCATTAGAATAGACTCTTTTTAGTTAAGACTCGGGAACTGTCTTTTTAACCACTACATTTTAACGGCTATCTTTTGACTGCTATAGCCTGAATTTCGAAATTGGCATCGAATAACAAGCTACCAGCGCCAATAAATGCACGCGCCGG
>CALKDE010000095.1 GCA_938082955.1 uncultured Pseudomonadales bacterium | reverse complement strand
AAGCAAGAACTGCCGCTTATGTTTCCCGGTGATGAGAAGGTGCTTGCGGTAGGACAAGCGTTCTTTGATCCATTCGAATATCTGCATAAGTTACACAAGGCTGGAAAGTTCAATACTCAGTTCAAGAACCCCCTCGGTAACGTGAGCTATCACGTGGCCTGCCATCAGCGCGTGCAAAACATCGGCCCAAAAACGAAACAGATTCTCGAACTTATTGAAGAGACCAACGTTAAGAATATCGAACGATGCTCGGGCCACGATGGTACTTACGGCGTTAAGTCTGAGACTTTCGAATTCGCCAATAAGATTGCTCGTCCTATCGTTAAGCAAATCCGCGAGCAGGCTCCTGACTTTTATGGCAGTGACTGCCCGGTGGCCGGCAAGCATATCGAAAATAATTTGGATAACGATCAGAAAGCTATCCACCCTCTCGACCTTCTCTGCCATGCATATGGCATATAGAAAACGAATACGCCAAATTTAGGATTAAAACGAATGAAGAAAATTAGCATCTCCGACCTAATGAGTATCGAAGCCTACACCGAACAGCGCCCCGCGATTCGACAGGCTATGATGGAGCATAAGAAGACACGGCGCCTCCCTCTAGGCCCTAATGCAATGCTCCACTTCGAAGACTATATGGTCATGCGCTATCAGGTTCTGGAACTGATTCGCGTCGAAAAAATTAGCGGCGAGGCAGAACTCCTCGAAGAGTTAGAAGCCTACAACCCTCTAATTCCCGATGGCAAGAATCTGAAAGTGACATTCATGCTTGAATTTCCCGATGAGTCGGAGCGTAAGCTTCGCCTGAGCCAGTTAATCGGGATAGAAGAATTAGTCTCTATTCAGATCGATGGCTTCGACCCGGTTTACCCCATCGCCAATGAAGACCTAGCTCGCTCCACCGACGAGAAAACCTCGGCGGTGCATTTCCTGCGTTTTGAGTTCGAAGATGACATGATAGCAGCGGCGAAACAGGGTGCAGCATGGGTGCTACGCAGCGGACATCAAAACTACCAGCACAGCAGCGATGTCCTGCCCGCCCAGATCAGTAATTCCCTAGTGCGCGACTTCACCTAAAAGCCCCGCCGCGTCGAAAACGCCGACATTTAGGGCACCTAGCACGGTTGTTGCTACTGCCCTATTCGCGTAGTATCCAGCGCTATACCTAGCCCTATGCGGAACGAATCTGCCCAAGAGCAGACCATCTATTGGCGCTGAGATGCAGCGCCTGTTTTGTCGAATCGCTCAAAGCGAAGCGCGACCTAAAGAGGAAACCCAAATGATACTTAGCAAACTACCACGCAAGCTACTGTGTTTAACCGCAGCGGTTTGCCTCACCACGGCAGCGATTGCCGATCACCACGGCGCTGCTCATGAGAGTTCAATCAAGATGATTGACTCGAATAATTTTGGTATTGACCAGTCCGAGATTCAAAGCATACGAGAGCAGATGCAAGCTGCTGTAGATGGCGGCTTTGTTTCTGGAAATATACTCCTCGTTGGCAATAGCGAAGGTGTTGGCGTGTTAGAGACTGTTGGTACTCAGGGACCTAATCAAACGACAGAAATGAATGAGCAAACTCTATTCCGCATCTACTCCATGACGAAACCAATCGTCAGCGTGACAACGATGAGCATGGTGGAAGATGGCCTAATAGCCATTGAAGATCCTGTTTCAAAATATATTCCAGAATTTGCGAACATGAAGGTCATCGACGAAGAAACTGGTGATATCACGCCAGCGAAAAATGAAATGACCGTACAAGATCTTCTTACTCATGAGTCTGGCTTGATCTACGGCATCTTCGATCCGCAAAGCGATCTTGGTCGCCAATATTTTGAAGCGGGCTCACTGCGTTTCGATATTACCGCTCTCGAATTGGCGCAGAACTTAGCCGCCCTTCCTTTACGTTTCGAGCCTGGTACGAAATGGCACTACTCGCGATCAACCGACGTGCTCGGCGCAGTTATAGAAGTTGCTGCCGGCAAGCCCTTAGACGCACTTCTCAATGAAAGGATATTCCAGCCGCTGGGTATGGATGAGACTACCTTCTATGTAGACGGCTCTAAAGCAGATCGAATCGCAAATCCTATTCATGGCGAAATGGACGATCCACTCAACGTACGGCCAATGCTATCCGGCGGTGGTGGGCTGCACTCAACGACTGAGGACTATGTACGCTTCGCCCAAATGCTGTTGAATGGTGGCCAGTACAACGGCGAGCGCATCATTAGCGAGGCGACACTGGATGCGATGAATCAAAAATTTATCGGCGACGAAGTGAATCGCGATGCATTCTTCTATGGGCCAACTGGTGATTGGGGTCTTGGCTTTCATCTGCAGCCTATTCCCGGCGCAGACAACGATGGCCCGTTCAATTTCGGCTGGCAGGGAGTTGGCGGCACGGTGTTTATCGTCGATCCGGTAAACGACTTCTTCATGTTGTATATGGCTCAAGTAAGAGGCGGACCGCGCGGCGCGCCTATGGACCTCACGCTATCTCAACGTGCCGTCTACGAGGCAATGCTAGACTAGATAGTCTCAGCTAGAATTTTCTGAAAAAGATAAGGCCGGTGCTGTTAACAACACCGGCCTTTTTTATGGCACACAAATTTGTAAAGAAGATTACCGGTTAATTCAGTAAATCGTACTTGCGCAGATAGCCGCGCAGTTGGTGATAGCTCAAATTCAGAAACTCTGCCGCCTTCTTCTGATTGAACTGATTCTGCTCCATCGCCTGATTAAGAAGATTGATTTCAAACTCTTGCACCTCACTCTTGAAATCGAAAGAATCCGTAGTGGATAAGTCAGGGGGCGATATGCTGTTCTTGCCTGAACTGCCCGCGCCTTCGTCGGCTTGAACCTTCGCACTCGCCCTTAAACGATAAGGTGATTCGAAGGGGTTGAAGACGAGCTGAGTAATATGGCCATCGCCATTTTGGTAAACCGCTCGCTCAATTACATTCTTCAGCTGTCGAATGTTTCCAGGCCAGGAGTATTTGCCTAAAGCCTTCTCTACCTTATCAGAAAACCCAGCGAAGAATTCCCCGCCGATTTCTTTCACCATGCCCACGGCAAAATACTCAGCAAGAATCAAAATATCCTCTGCACGCTCTCTAAGCGGGGGCAACGTCACAACATCAAACGCGAGCCTGTCCAATAGATCTTCTCGAAATCGGCCTTGGCTTGCCAAATAGGGCAGATCTTCGTTCGTTGCCCCTAGGATTCTTACGTCGACGTAAAGTGTTTCATTGCCACCTAGCCTCTCGAATTCACCGTATTCTATGACCCTGAGTATTTTCTCCTGTACGGGCATCGGCGTATTGGCGAGCTCATCCATGAACAAGGTGCCGCCATGGGCGCGCTCAAAAAAACCTTTGCGCTGCTTGGTCGCGCCGGTATACGCCCCAGCCTCATGCCCGAATAGCTGAGCTTCTAACAAGGTTTCGCTCATCGCCGCACAATTAATCTTCAGGAAGGTCTGCTCCCATCGCTGAGAAAGATAGTGCAGTCGCGCAGCGACTAATTCTTTACCAGTACCTCGCTCACCGACGAAAAGAACCGGCTTATTCAGCGGTGCCACGTGGGAGATATGCTCCTGCATTTCAAGGAAGCTGGCAGACTCGCCGATCATCCTTGGGGCTGATTTTTGTTGAGACATAATTTTATTTACTATCAAGTGCTTACAATAACTTATCCGCCCTTTCGCCTGCTTATTGTAGGCCTGATCAGATCAGAGGGGCAAAACGTGATATGAGTAGTGAAAATGACCACTAGTTAAGTTATTTAACAATATCGACCGCTATTTGTAAATACCATTAGAATTAAACCATTTGTTATCAATGACTTATAATAGTTTAATTATTGGCACGTTATCTGCTAATTAGTAACTAAGCCAGCCTGTGCATGGCACTAGAGACTAACGGTACATTCGAGGTATCAAC
>CALKDE010000094.1 GCA_938082955.1 uncultured Pseudomonadales bacterium | reverse complement strand
AGTTCTTTAACACTATTCGCTTTCTGACAGTGGCAGGCATGTTTTCGAGCCCGGAATATGGCGGCAATCGAGACAAAGTTGGCTTTGAGTTGTTGGGGTTTACCGATCAGCATGCGTGGCAGCCACCATTTGGATTTTATGATGCTGATTATGCAGAGAAAGGAGAATAATCATGGCTGAGGCTTCTAACTCCGTAAAGTATTCAACCTCACAAGAGGTAGATTTTGTGATTGTCGGCTCCGGGTCGGCTGGCGGGATTATCGCCAAAGAATTATCAACTGCTGGTTATTCTGTTGTTGTACTAGAGCAGGGGCCACACCTTAAAGCCGCTGACTTCACTCATGACGAATGGGGAGTGAAGTACAACTTCGATCTTGAATGGGATTGGCGTAAGGGCCATCCTCAAACCCGTCGAAGAACAGAAAATGAAGAAGCCGTCGTAGGCGATTCGTCACTTCGTTATGCACACAATGTTGGCGGGGGAAGTGTGCACTTTTCTGGAAATTTCTGGCGCCTTAGAGAAATCGATTTTATTGAAGCGAGTGTTAGAGGGCCAATAGCTGGAACTAATTTTGTCGATTGGCCAATTACTTACGCTGAATTAGAACCGTATTACACTAAGGTCGATTGGGAAATTGGCCTGTCGGGATTGCAAGGCCCTTGGGATCCGCCGCGTTCTCGTGACTACCCTTGTGCTCCGATGCCAGTGAAATCTTCTGGCGTTTTACTAGAGAGAGCCGCAAAAAAATTAGGCTATACGGCATACCCCGCGCCCGTTGCTATTCTCTCGGAACCCCACAACGATAGACCAGCGTGTATACACTGTGGACTGTGTAATGGTTATGGATGCGAAGTTAACGCCAAGTCTTCCACTATGGTGACTATGATACCGCTGGCGCTTGCTTCTGGAAATTGCGAACTGAGAACTGGCTGCACTGTTTCAAAAATTAACATCGACGAATCCGGAAGAGCCAACGAAGTGGTTTACTGGGAGCAGGATGGAACCGAGTCGGCGCAGCGATGCAAAGCCGTAGTGTTGAGTGCCAACGGTGCCGAGACCCCCAGACTATTACTATTGTCGGAATCAGTGCGTCATCCCGATGGTCTAGCAAACTCGAGCGGTATGGTTGGTAAAAATCTAATGTTCAACGGTTATTCTCAAGCGATTGGATTGTTTGATGAGCCAGTGCATGCTTACAAAAGCATTCCAGCGACAAGAGTGGTGCATGACTTTTGGGAGCTGGATGAGAGCCTTGGTTTTTACGGAGGGGGTGGCATCGATTCACGCCATCCGTTCGGTGGCAATTTGATATCGACGGCATTGAGTGGCGGAATGTTTGGTGGTGCCAACTGGGGCGCCGAATACAAAGAATCTCTGCAGCATTTGTTTACTCACAGTTGCTCCTTCGATGGGCACACAACTTCCTTGCCTCTATCAACGAATAACGTCACTCTCGATCCGACCGTGAAAGATGTGTGGGGCCGACCTGCGATACGGGTAACTTACAACGAGCATCCAGATGATCTGGCCACCATGAAGTTTTTTTTGGATCGTTCATTGGAACTTATGGACGCGGCAGGTGCCACTCAAATGGAAGGCTTTGTTGATGAGAACTCTCCATGGACGCAGCACTTGCTTGGCACCTGTCGCATGGGTAACGATCCTGAGACTTCAGTAGTGGATCGGGACAATAGATCTCACGACATACCCAATCTGTTCATGTGCGATGGAAGCAGCATGGTGTCATCGAGCCGTGGCCAACCAACAATTACGATTATGGCGCTTGCTTTTAGAGCTGCTGATCTCATAATTCAGTCCGCACGACGAGGGGAGATATAGGAGATATAGGAGATATAGGGGTAAAAATATTACGACTAGTAAAATGGTGCCCCTCTACACGAGAATCTTCAGCCCCCTGTGGCTCCGCCGTTTGAAAATGTCCGCTACTGGCAAAAACCACCGATGACAAATGCAATAGCAATAAGTTCATGGAGGCATTGTGAAAAAACAGGTATCTAAGCTGGTTTATACATTTTTCGTGTTGTTAAGCTCGCTTACAACCTTTGCTCAATCCGCAGACGACGGGTTTTCAAGTTTCTCTTTTACTGGGTCGAGTGGGCTAGAAATGCCTTATAGGCTCCACTCCCCATCTATGGAAGCGAGTACGGCCATACCGTTGATAATCTATCTACATGGCGCCGGTGGATGGGGTACAGGCAATGTAAAACAGATTTCAGGTGGAAACACGCATGGCGCTCGATTGTGGCTTAAACCAGAAATTGCCGCACAGAACCCGGCCTATGTAATGGCGCCGCAAATACCAAACCCCCAGCAGTGGGGTGCTCCTGGTTCTGAGGAGTTATCGCCTTATGCCAATGTATTAATGGAATTAATTGGACAGATGAAGTCAGAGTTTCTGATTGATGAGAGCCGCGTATATATTATGGGTCAATCCTTGGGGGGAATTGGTGTCTGGGATATTATTGCCAAGCGCCCCGACATTTTTGCAGCAGGCATCCCAGTTTGTGGGGTGGGTAACACCGAGCGCATAAGCAATGCACGAGGTGTGGCCCTGTGGGCGTTTCACGGAGCGATGGATACTACTATTCCCGTAGCTGGCTCTAGAGAAATGGTCACAAGCTTGGAAGCGGCCAAAGGGAATATCCGCTATACAGAGTATCCGGATGTTGGTCATAATTCCTGGGAGCGGGCATTTGCAGATCCGAGACTTCCTCAGTGGTTGTTTTCTAATATCCGGGGACAATCTCGCAAGTGAGACAGGGCTAAAATACGGCTCCTGGTACAAAGCAGAGGGTATTAAACGCCTCTGTTCCCGTTTTTACAGAAGGTGAATTATCATGGCATTTACTAGACGCACTTTCCTGCGACAGGGCATTCACTTCACTGCGCTGCTGGCGGCAAGCACTTTATCCGCTTCGGCATTGGGGGCAACCAGGCTTTCAAGAGTATCAGGCAATCCGTTTTATCTGGGTGTTGCCTCCGGCGATCCCAGGCCTGACTCTGTGGTTATTTGGACAAGACTGGCGCGTGAAACTTTGGGCAATATTCTCAGTAGAAATGAGCCCGTGGCAGTTGATTATGAGATAGCCGAAACCGCCAGTTTCGCAACTATCTACCGTAAAGGAAGTGCAGCGGCTTTGCCGGAGCTGGGCTATTCCGTGCACCTAGACTTGCAAGGTCTCAGCCCGGGTAAAGAATATTACTATCGCTGGATGATTGGTGGTGAAGTTAGCAATGTCGGCAGAACTAAAACTGCACCGGCCAGTGATGCCACCCCTGAGAACTTTCGCTTTGGCTTTGCCTCCTGCCAACAATACGAGCATGGTTACTTCACCGCACTAGATCATATGGCGAAAGAAAATTTCGACTTAATTGTCCACCTGGGTGATTACATTTACGAAGAAACCTGGGGAGCCGAAAATGTTCGTCATCACAATGCACCAGAAATCTATACGCTGGATGATTACCGCGCGCGGTATGAGTTATACAAAAAAGATGCCGACTTGCAGGCGGCCCACGCATCAGCTCCCTGGGCGGTAACCTGGGATGATCATGAAGTTGATGACAATTACGCTAACGATATTGCTGTGGATGAGCAAACCCCAGAACAGTTACTAATTCGACGGGCTGCAGGCTACCAAGCGTTCTATGAATTCATGCCGATACGTTTACCTTCGGGCAGGCAGGGGGCTTCAATGCAAATCTATCGCCCTTTGCAGTTCGGCACCTTAATGGATATAACAGTCCTAGACACACGCCAGTACCGTAGTGATCAGGCGTGTAGAGACGGCATGAAGACTAGTTGTGATCAGCATCGAGATCTTAGCAGAACTTTATTGGGAGAAGCTCAGAAAGACTGGTTGTTCAGACGTCTGCGCGATACTGAGGCCACGTGGAACGTGATGGCACAACAAGTGATGATGGGGCGTTTGTTGCGGCGCAATGAACAAAATGAGGAAATGTATTTAATGGATATCTGGGATGGCTATCCCGGTGAGCGAGATGAGTTGTTGGCAAGGCTAAAAGCGGCGGAAACTCCCAACCCAATTGTACTGACAGGAGACATACACAGTAACTGGGTAAACAATATCCTGTCCGACTTCAGTCAGGAAAACAGCGAAGTTATTGCAACTGAATTCGTTGGTACTTCAATTACATCAGGTGGCGATGGGTCTGATACGACTAGTACTACGGCGCAAACTCTTTCCGACAATCCGCACATTAAATTCTACAATCGTCAGCGCGGTTATGTCAGCTGTAACCTAAGCAAAGATTTATGGCAATCAGACTACAAGGTTTTGGATAAAGTGACCGAAGCGGGTCACCCCATAAAAACCCGAGCTTCGTTTGTGGTGGAAGCTGGAAATCCTGGTGCGCTTGAGGCTTAAAAATATCCGCATGGTGTAACTTAAAATGAA
>CALKDE010000093.1 GCA_938082955.1 uncultured Pseudomonadales bacterium | reverse complement strand
TTTATTCGTGATATCAAGAAAATAATGGCGCTACTTCCGAAGCAGCGGCAGAACCTGATGTTCTCGGCGACATTCTCCGATGAAATTCGAGTCCTAGCGAAGACGATCTGCAACAAGCCTGTAGAGATTGATGTCGCTCCGAGGAATTCTACAGTCGAAGCTATTTCGCAGAAGATGTATTACGTAGACAAAGCTAGCAAGCCGAATCTGCTAATCGAAATGATGCTGGCGAGCAATGATCAGACATTGGTGTTTAGTCGGACAAAGCACGGTGCAAATAACCTAGCCAAAAAACTAATCAAAGAAAACATCAAAGCTGCAGCTATCCACGGTAATAAGTCACAGGCGCAGCGAACTAAAGCTCTCCATGATTTCAAGCAGGGTGGGGTGCAGGTCTTGGTAGCAACAGATATTGCAGCTCGCGGTATCGATATTGAGCAACTCGCGCGGGTGATAAACTTCGATCTTCCGCATGTCCCTGAAGATTATGTACATCGCATCGGCCGAACTGGCAGAGCAGGAGCTACTGGATTGGCGATTTCTCTGGTCAGCGGTGAAGAAAGCAAACAGCTGCGTGACATCGAACGCTTGATAAAGTTTGCAGTTCCAAGGGGAGATAGCGAAGAGTACTCCTTTGCTTTGGCGAATCCAGCTCCAGCTAGCAAGAATAGCGAACCCAACAGACGGCCTGCTAACAATCAGCGACCTCGTCGTAGACAGGGCGCAGCTGGAAAGCCAGCCAACACAGGTTCGTCTAACGGGAAATGGAGATCATCGCGATCCAAGGCAGCTGCGTAACTGCGATTGCCAGTAGGGTGGGGTATTCGCGATAGTGCCGCCTCACCGACAAACGCGGTAAAATCCTGAGCAATTCTGCGAGCTGTTTACAGATTGGGTGCTACACGCTTGACTGATAGGTCAGTCAATGCCACTGTTAGCTTTACTTAACTAACTATATCCCTATGTGAGGATGTCATGCTTACACAAGGTACGGGCTTCGCCAGATACTCTAAATCACTCTGCTTGATCGTTGCATCGATCTGGTTGGTACTTTCCATCTTGGCGTTTACCAGCGACAGTGAAAGTTCCACAATCAATGGCTTCTTGTGGTTGGCTGGTGCGATAGCTTTTGCAGTGTCCGGCGTTTTTATTTCGAGGTCTTCGGGTCCGGTTGAATCAAAGACGGACAATGGGTAAAGCCTCTTTTACTCTTTGCTGTTGATTTGTCACTCTAGTTATCTTGATGGCAGCATAGCTGCACCTTTTGGATATGTGACGATCTAAAGCCAAGCATAACCGACTGCGAAGCAGTTATTTCTCAATTGCACTTCGAATAACTTCTAGTGCGCTGGTAATCTTCTCGTCTCGCTCGATTTTTGCCGCAACCAATAGGCTGTCGATATTTTCCCTAATGTCATCGCTGCCCAATACACATTGCCGGCCTTTATTAAATGCCAATGTTAAGCTAGCTATTTGTTCGATTTGAAATTTCTCCGCCATTAATTCGTCTGCTTTTATCCTTTCCCGCAGGCTATCGAATTGCTTGCTTGGATTCGGGTTTAGTTTCATCCAGGCGCGGGCGCTTCTTAGCGGCTGCACAACCCCACAGCGCCATTCGATCGAGAGTTCGAGGACATTTTGCAATAACTCCTGATCTATTTTTCCGTAGGCGCTGCCGTGCCAGACACAGAATAGAATCAAGTTCACATCGAGCTGATAGGCATCTTGTAACTCGAGACAGGCTGCGGCCACACCCTGTGCATCGTACAGTTCTAGGGAGAAGGTCCAGAATTTTTGAGGCTTGTTTGGCATTATTCAATTCAGTGGTGGCTTAGTACTCCTATGCTACCTAAGTTTTGTGCTATAAACAGCCTTCTGATAAACCAGCCCAGCCGCGCGGGAATCTCAATGCACGTACATATTTTAGGTATCTGCGGTACCTTCATGGGTAGCCTAGCCATAATTGCCAAACAGCTCGGCTACCGTGTCAGCGGTAGCGATGCAAATGTCTATCCGCCAATGAGTACGCAATTGGAAGAGATGGGTATCGATTTAATGGAGGGGTTTCGGCCAGAACACCTCTACCCCGAGCCAGATCTTGTGATAATTGGCAACGCGCTTTCCCGTGGGAATCCGGCTGTCGAGCACGTTTTGAATAAGGGGTTGAACTACACCTCGGGCCCACAGTGGCTGTCACAGTTTGTGCTTCATGATAGATGGGTCTTGGGAGTCGCGGGTACGCACGGCAAGACTAGTACTAGCGCCATGCTAACTTGGATACTCGAGAATGCGGGCATGAAGCCAGGTTATCTTATCGGCGGGGTAACGAATAACCTGCCGCGCTCGGCTGACATTGGGGATTCGGCTTTCTTCGTTGTAGAAGCTGATGAGTACGATAGTGCCTTCTTCGATAAGCGTTCTAAGTTCGTTCACTACGGGCCCAGAACGGCTATCCTCAACAATCTTGAATTCGATCACGCAGATATATTCGACGACCTCGAGGCAATTCAGAGACAGTTTCATCACCTGATTAGAACCGTTCCAGGCAATGGGCTGCTTATCGTCCCCCATGACGAAGCCACCATCGAGAGGGTCTTGCGAATGGGCAATTGGACCCCGGAACAACGATTTGGTGTCGCTGTGCCGGAGGAGGTGTGCAAGAAATTGGCTGCCAATGGCGGTGTTTTCTGGAATGCGAAACTCCTCAATGGGCAGGGTTCGGAATTCGAACTAATAAAATTTGGTCACGGCTCTACTGGGGAAGTGATAAGCCGTACGCTCGTAAAATGGGATGTTACCGGTGTGCATAACGTGAAGAATGGCATCGCTGCCATCGCAGCGGCTCATCATGTAGGGGTCGATGTTGTTACAGCTGTAGAGGGCTTGCAGACATACAAAGGCGTGAAGCGCCGCATGGAATTGCGCGGCGAAGTTGAGGGCGTAAAAGTCTATGACGACTTCGCTCACCATCCTACGGCAATCATGACCACGCTGCAGGGTATCCACATGAAACTGAAATCTGAGGCTGCAGAATCTCGACTGATCGCCGTAATTGAACCGCGCTCGAACACCATGAAACTTGGTATTCATCAGCAGCAATTAGTTGAGGCCTGTCAGAAAGCAGATATGGTTATCTGGCAGAAGCCAGAAATGTCGGGGCTCGATTTTAATGCCCTCGTCGCCGATAGTAAGGTGCCAGGATATGCGTTTTCTACTACGGACGAGATCGTCTCGTTCGTAGAGGAGAACTCTATCAAAGGTGACAACGTGGTGGTGATGAGCAACGGCAGCTTTGATGGTATCCATGAGAAATTACTGCGCGCCTTGGATCACAGCCCTGCAGGGGCCTCTGGTTTTTGAGTACTTCTATGACTAATTCACAACAGATACCGCTGTTCCCGTTACAATTGGTTATGTTCCCTGGCGGTAGATTGGATATGCAAATATTCGAGCAGCGCTACATCGATCTGGTTACGCAGTGCATGCGCACAGAGACAGGCTTCGGCATCTGTCTGCTGAAGAAAGGAATGGAAACTGTCCAAGCTGGAACCCAGCAAACCATTCACCGCACGGGAACCTATGCGAATATCATCGATTGGGATCAACTGCCCAATGGACTGCTTGGAATAACCGTAGAGGGTAGCGCTAAATTCAATATCCAGGAATGCTGGCACGCGGAGAGCGGAGTATTGACGGCCAATGTCGCATTCTCTGAGAACGATAGCGTTGGGAAACAGACGATACCTATCGACGAGGACTTCACTGCATTGACGCAACTGTTACAAAACCTGGAGAGTCATCCCCTGGTCGAGCAGAAGAACCTGATAATCGACTATGACAACCTTTGGGACCTTGGATGGCGCCTCGCGGAATTGATTCCTGTAGAGAATGCGAAGAGGCAAGATCTGCTGGAGATGGATGATCCTTGGGAGCGAATTGAGAATATTGAACAACTCGTATCTGAGCTCGCAGACGAGTCTTAGCTGTCGGCTTTGAATCGAATTGGAATTTTGATAAATCCTATGATGCCTCCTTAGAAAGGCTCTGAGTATGCTGTCCGATCTTATTAATACCTCCGGCTGGACACACGAGCAGTGGTTGGCCGCCTGCATTTTGGTGTTTGCAGTCTTGTCCGTCGCTGTCGTTTTGCGTCAACTACTGAAACTGTTTCGAATGACGAAGAAAACCAGTTATCAACCCAATTTGCGTCCACTAAGAAGACGGCAAATTAAAGTCAAAACAGAAGCAGTAGATCAAGATGAATAAGTGCTATTTGCTCGTTATTCGCCGATTTGTATTACTTTTGCTGTGCGCTACCTTCGTCGCGCCTGGCTTTGCTATCATAATTCGTCACGATGTTGGGCCGGCGCGCTATGAAGTGAGAGAGAGTAGTTATTCATCGGTGTTTTTTTTGGAGCAGCAGGGAAATCGAAAAGTCTGCGCTGCTACAGTAATTCACCAGCAATGGGCATTAACCGCGGCGCATTGTGTGGAGCAAACACGGCTTGGCAATACGCTGGCCAATGGTCGCGACTTCGCGGTCTTAGTTGGCGCTCAGGACCGGGAGATAGATACTGTCATCATTCACCCCGAATTTGATTTGGAAAATGCTGCTGATGTAGATCTTGCTCTACTGCGATTTAAGCAGACGTCGACAACGCCACGGGCAATGCCGCTGCATGTACAGGAATTGGAACTTGACTCGATCGTAACTCTACTCGGGTGGGGCTACTTCGGCTTGGGAACAACTGGCAGGCAATACAATGATGGCAGTCTTCGTCTTGCTATGAATCGGATCACAGAGGTTGATCGTCGATTCAGGATACGATTCGATGATCCACGAGATCGTGCGAGCCAAGCCTTGCCTCTAGAGGGGATGCCTAGCTTGGGCGATAGCGGTGGTCCTGCGTTACTTGAGAACGAGAACGGCTTTTTTCTCGTTGGCATCACAGTTGGCGAGGTAACCGCAAGCGGCTTTTCAGAGGAAACTCAGGGAAAATACGGGGCTGTAGCAGTATACGAAAGCGTAGCTCTACACTTAGAGTGGATCGAAGCTGTCATCGGTAGCTCGGCGCCCTTCGATAGTTAGCTCGCCATTTTCTGTGCGAAGGCCTTATCAAAACAAGGCCGGTACCAATTAGTCACTAAAAGAAAGCTAATACCTATTAGCTATTAAAAACAGAGGCAGTAATGATCAAGAAAACTATAATCTCCGTGGTTCTCCTTGTATTGCTTGCGGGCGGCGGATTGTTCTTCTATCTCGATTCCATCGTGAAGAGTGGGATAGAAGTGGTAGGCTCCAGCGTGTTGGGAACGGCGGTAACAGTGGACAGCGTTTCACTATCGCCACTAAGCGGGCAGGGCAGTATCTCTGGCTTGCGTGTTGCGAATCCCGAGGGCTTCGAATCGCAATATGCTTTTGAATTGGATTCGGTCCTGGTAAACATCAATGTGAATACAGTATTCACGGATGCAGCGGAGATTGAGTCGATCATCATCATGCAGCCTATAATCACCTACGAGACGAAGATAACTAGCGACAATATACGCACTCTTCTTAATAACCTTGACGAAGGAAATGCTGCATCAAGCGACCCTGAATCGGCAGAAGATTCCGCTCAGCAGATGATCATTCGCGAGTTTCGAATGGTGGGTTCGCAGCTGAACTTCGTGTCCTTTGTAGTAAGCGCACCGATAACGCTTGCTGACATCGAAATTCGAGATATTGGTACCGAAAGCGGCACCGCCAGTGCGGCGGCTGCCGTTCGCGTTGTCTTGCAGGAATTGGTTGCTTCTATTATAAGTGCCGATCTTCCCGG
>CALKDE010000092.1 GCA_938082955.1 uncultured Pseudomonadales bacterium | reverse complement strand
CTTTACTCGTTATTCGGATACTGAAATTGTTTACCGCTTTACCGTGGAAGACTCTGACCTCTACAGCCAAGCCTGGACAGCGGAGCTCAGCTTCCATACCTCAGACGGCCATCTCTATGAGTACGCCTGCCACGAAGGTAATTACTCTATGTCCGGAACTCTCGCTGGCGCACGCCGACTAGAAGCCGAACAGAAATAATGCAAATGGGAGAAGTGGGAAAAGAAAACTAACTTATTTAGTTGGCACTTCTTCCCTTCCCCGGCTTTTTCGCGCAAAGCTATACAAAATCCCACCAAGGATAGTCCACGCCAAAACGATTCCCCATTCCTGTGGCCAGATCAGAGCTGCGGGACTGCCGGGTAAGTAGAGTAAACCCAGACCGATTGACAACACTAATGCCGAGATTCCTACGAACTTTCCATAACGTACTTTGTATGGCCTTTCTAGTTCTGGCTCCCTCTTGCGTAATACGAGGAATGACCACGCCACCATGCCATAGGCAATTACAATGCCGAGGCCGCCCGCGTCGACAACCCAGACCAATGCTGGCCGACCAAAGAAGGGACCGATAATAGACAGTGCGCCAATTAGCAGGATCGCATTCTTCGGTGTGTGGTATTTCGGGTGAATCTCACCAAGAAATTCTGGCAATAAACCGCCGTGGGCCATCGCATAAATAGCGCGGCTTCCGCCGAGGATAAACGCGTTCCAACTGGTAATAATACCGGCGAGGCCGGCTATCAATAACACCGTGCCACCTGCTTCGCCGTAGATAATGGTGTTGGCTGCGGCGGTCACTACCTCCGAAGAATTAATGCTGGCTTCGTCCAGAACCAGACCAACCCCCAGTACGATAAAACCATACCAGAGGATAGCCATTGCTACGGAGATCATCAGTACGGCGCCAATGTCTTTGAACGGAAGATCTATTTCCTCGGCGGCCTGGGGAATGGTATCGAAGCCTACGAACATAAACGGCACCATTACCAGAACGAGCGTAATTCCGGAGACGCCATCCTTGAACAAGGGCTGCATATTGCTGATGTCGCCGATGAACACAGCCCCGCTGACAAACAATACCCCCACAAGCAAAATAGCCAACACAACCACGCTTTGCACCAGCGCTACCATGCGCACGCCTATCACGTTGAGAACGGTCATAGCCACGGAGCCAGCTACACCTACTAATACCCAGGACAGGTAAACATCCCAACCTGCAATTTGCCAAAGGAAAACTTTATCCAGGCCTGGTATTAATGAATCCAGCACAGTTGGCAGGGCCACTGCCTCGAAAGTTACAACGGAAACGTAGCCGAGGATGATACCCCAGGTGCAAATAAAGGAAGCGCCGGAGCCTAATGCGCGTTTACTGTACACGTGCTCGCCGCCGGCGAAAGGCAGGGCCGAGGCAAGTTCAGCATAGGTAAGACCAATTAATAGGATCGCCGCGCCGCCGATAAGAAAGGCAACAATTGCACCCAGCGTGCCTGCCGAACTTATCCAGGTGCCTGACAACACTACCCAGCTCCAGCCGATCATGGCGCCGAATGCCAGCGCCAATACTTCTCGGCGGCCTAGTACTCGCAGAAATTGCGTTTTGTTTGCCTCCTTGCTCAAGTCATACACTCCCATCATGGTTCGAGTCAAAGGGGACGGAGGGATTTATTTTTGATCAATCGCCATACTGATTGATCAAAAATAAATCCCTCCGTCCCCTTTGATGTTAAGGTCGATAGCGCAAATTAGTCCAGGCTGGGGCGGTCGGCCGCTGAATAGCGATAAATCCGTAATCATGGTTGCTATGACAGACATTGCAACCTTCAGTAAGCAAATCATAGGCCTGTATAAATAACGCGCTGTCCTCTGCCTCTACTGCCTCATCTAGGTCCTGCAATGGTTTCGCGGTGAGGAGAGTCAGCATGTCAACTATGGATTCTCCCTTGTAGCGCGGGCGCAAAACTATCATGTCTGCAATCCCCTCTTTTACAGCATCCACTGCATAGGCTGCCAGCAGCCAGTTGTGCTGCTCACCCGCGAACCATAGCTTGCCATGCTGCACCTGTAGAGAGCCCATCAGATCACCCAGCCCCGGCACATAGTTGTTGGGGTCCTTGGGCGGCGGCTGTGCCATGGCGGAGCTCATTTGCACTAAGCTTAAACTTAGAATTGCCAGCACTGTAGTTA
Source organism: uncultured Pseudomonadales bacterium (assembly GCA_938082955.1). GTDB lineage: Bacteria > Pseudomonadota > Gammaproteobacteria > Pseudomonadales > Pseudohongiellaceae > UBA9145. Next base: position 11,446 of record CALKDE010000092.1, on the reverse strand, counting down.
TTCTAATCATACTGCTCTCTTTTCGGGTTATATCTAGACTATAGCAACTAGAGACTGGCGCGTATTCTGGCCAAGTCAATCACCTGCACTTTCCCAACACGGCGATGTCTTGATCTTACCTTAAGTGATAGGAATCAGTAAATTTGCGCATGGTTTTACGCGCGGATTCCCCTTACCGTATTAGCTTGTGAGGGTTGTGTGTTAACTGCGGTAGCAGTTAGTAGGATACTGACAAGTTAATCAATAGCCTACTTGATCAGTGGCACTGCTATATTGGCAGATGAAAGATTCGATCCGGCCAGAACAATCAAATCACAAAGCAAGCCACACCCAACCGCTTTGGTTAGGCGCATTATGTTTCTTTGAGCTGGAATACGGGGAAATAATTTCGCGTAGATGTTGACATTTGGGCGCAGTAAAATCTTGTTAAGGGTCGGTTACATTGCCAGTAACATCAACTAAAGCTGAATAGTAATTAACGCAATTTATCAATAGGGTATATATCTAGACTACTCCCGTGCCGCACCCAACTACAAAGGCCCAGCATTGCTGGGCCTTTGTATTGATTACACTCTATGACGATCGAACAAAACCGAAACCCCCCGCAGCTTTACCCTGGCCGCAATTCTTCTATTTTTTTCTCAGTGAATCATTAGGGCAGAGCAAACACATAAACATTAGAACCGCGACTCGGACGTAATTCAGGCGTCAGGTTTACCTGACCGTTGCCAGTATTAACCGCGACATATTGTTTCCCATCAACGGCAAAGGTAATCGGATAGCCACTAACGGAAGAGCCAAGGTTCACCTCCCACAGAATCTCACCAGTGTCATGGTCATGGGCGCGAAAGCGGCCATTGGAATCACCACCGAAGATAAGCCCGCCGCCCGTAGCGGCCAGTGACATGGTGCCAGCGCGTTGTTCATAGAGCCATTCGGTCTTACCTGTCTCCGCAGAGATAGCTCGGACTGTTCCAAGGTTCTCTGTGCCTGGAGTTAACTGATGGCGGGCTGCCAATGAATAAATAGCCAAGCCGCCTTGACCACCGGCTGTTAAAGACTGGGCGGTATCACTTTCGAAATTGGCAGTGGCCATCATATTTGCACAGGTATTTCTAAGCGGGTAATACATGGTATTGGTCAGTGGACTATAGGCTCCGGCTTCCCAATCTTTGCCGCCGGTCCAAGTCGGACAAACGAAAACCACTTGTTCCGATTCCCGAAATACCACTTCGGGGTTTTCAGTGACGACGCCGGTAGCTCCATCAATATCTTGAATAACATTTTGCTGAACAGTAGGAGTCGCCCAGAGGAATTCTCCTGTGGCGCGATCCAAAGTGTAAACGACACCGGTCTTGCCCGGAATACCAGTAATCACTTTGCGGATTTCACCGAACTCAAGGTCTGGATTTATCCACGTCACTGCATCAGGGTCAGGTGCCACGCGGGTTTCAACTAATAACCTTTCGAAGGGGTGATCTAAATCCCAGTGATCATTTAGGTGCTGGTAGTACCAGCGCATCTCGCCGGTATCTACTTCCAGGGCCATGGTGGAATTGTGATAAAGATGTTTGTTGTCCGTACCACCAAGATAAAACTTTGGTGCCGGAGAGGTAACAGAAGTACCAAGAATGATTAACTTAAGCTCGGGGTCATAGCTGGGTACCATCCAGGAGCCAACATGCTGCCGTTGTTCGAAGGGCACATCTCCCCAAGTTTCGTCGCCCGGTTCGCCTGGCGCTGGTATCAATCGCCGTCGCCATAACTCTGCACCAGTGCTGGCATCATGTGCTGTAATAACGCAAGCGTTAGGACCACCCCATGGCCGACAGCTGCGGCCAGAAATAACTCTTCCGTCGGCGATGATAGGCCCTGAGCTATGCGTAGCAGAATTGACCTTATAGTCAAAAATTTTGGTTTCCCAAACCATTTCACCAGTAAGGGCATCCAGGGCGAAAACGAAGTTGTCATCACTGGTATTAATAATTAGGTTTTCGTAAATCGCCAAATTACGGTTATTACGGGCATTGCCTCCAACCATCTCATACAGATCAGCAGGGATATCACGGCGATATTCCCAGATGAAATCGCCGGACTGAGCATCTATCGCCTGAATCACGTCATTCGCCTGAGGTACATAGAGCAATCCGTTATAGGCCAGCGGTGTGATTTCGCCGGTCCCAACCTCTAAATTACGAGTCCATACCATGCGTAATTGATCTACGTTACTGCGGTCTATCTGATCCAGCGGGCTATAACCCCAACTATCCAGAGTGCGGCGCCACATTAACCAATCACTATCTGCAGGATTTTGCAGCATCGCGTCGGTTACTAGCGGAAAGTCATCTTGTGCTAGGGAATTGAGCGACAGAGAAAGAAATAGGGCGGTACAGGCAAGCCCCTTGCAGCATTTTATTCGCAGAGTGTGATCAAACATCGGCGGGGTCCTAGGCTAGTTTCCGTGAAAAGAGAAGTGCTGTTCCTGTTCTTTAAAACTCTTTGATAACTACCCTACCTGATGTTTTCGAAAATTTCTATGCCGTTTGATAAAGCCAAGACGCTATTGCTTTTTTTGGAGGAATCCTCTCCAATGCCAACTAGGAGGAGAAAATCATGAAAAAAACAATAACTGGTTTACTCGCAATTCTAGGTTTTCTGACACTGTTCAGCAGCATTTCAAGCGCCAATGAGGGAAGTATTGCCTTTGTCGGAGCACGTATAATTGATGGAACGATTGCCGATCCAATCGAAGATGGTGTCGTGGTCATCACCGATGGGCGAATTCGGACCGTCGGCCCTCGCAGCGCCGTAACCGTTCCCGATGGAGCGCAGATTATCGACGTGGCTGGCAAGACGATTATGCCGGGCCTCATTAATGCCCATGGTCACGTGGGTGGCACCCTTGGTTTGGAAGGAGGCCACTACAACACTGACAATCTGCTTAGGCAATTAGGTCTCTACGCGCGTTATGGTGTCACCACGGTGAACAGCCTTGGCGGTGATGAAGAACAGGGCTTTGCCCTGCGTAATAGTCAGTTCGGTCAAGATCTGGACCGCGCCAGAATCTATGTTGCAGGTAGCGTAGTGTTGGGAGATACCGAAGCGCAGATCCGAGCCGAGGTTAACCGGAATGCCGATATGGGAGCAAACTTCATCAAGGTGAGAATTGACGACGAGCTTGGCACCGCAGAAAAAATGCCAAGAAACATATTCGATGCTCTAGTTGATCAGGCCCATATTCGCCGACTACCGGTGGCGGCGCATCTATTCTATCTTGACGATGCAAAATACATTCTCAATTCAGGCGCTGATCTGCTTGCACACAGTGTGCGGGACTTACCAGTGGATGATGAGTTCATCGATCTCATTAATAACAAAGACGTGTGCTACATCCCTACCTTGACCCGAGAGGTATCAACCTTCGTCTACGAAAGTGAGCCGGAGTTTTTCTCTGACCCTTATTTTTTAAAAGAGGCCGAATCGGCAATTCTTGAGCAATTAAAAAGCCCAGAACGGCAAACCCGTATGCAAAACAGCCGCGCCGCCGCCGGTTATAAGATCGCACTGGAAGTCGCGATGGCAAATATCAAGGCTCTAAACGACGGTGGTGTCCGCATCGCCATGGGCACAGACACAGGACCACCGGCAAGATTCCAAGGCTATTTCGAACATATGGAAATGCAGATGATGGTGGATGCGGGCATGAGCCCGATTGAAGCTATCCGCGCGTCAACCGGTGTCGCTGCCGATTGCATGGGCATGGGAGATATCGGAACCCTAGAACCCGGAAAATGGGGCGACTTAATCGTACTGGACGCAAACCCAGCCGACGACATAGAAAACTCAAAAACCATAGCAAGTGTCTGGATAGCCGGCAACCGCGTCCCCGATGAAAGTCGGTGACAAAGCTAATCATTAGCAATTTTCGCCGACCCCTAGGTTTTTAGTATTCGATTGCGGCGGCAGTGGCAGCGACCTGAGATGATTTATTTCAGATTGTCGAATAGTATTGGCTCTCGGCAACATGCCTACTACCGGTTCGCCTCAGATAGACAATTTTCAGAGTAGGTAATCAAGGAACGAGCAACGCGCATGTCTAAGAATAAGACTTATCAAGCAGGCAGGCATTTTTTGCAAATACCTGGCCCATCCAATGTGCCGGACAGAGTGCTTCGTGCTATTGCTCAGCCCACCATTGACCATCGAGGTCCAGAGTTTGCAACGCTGACTCTCAGCATTTTGGATAAGCTAAGATTAGTCTTCAACACTGAGTCTCCTATCTTTATTTATCCAGCCTCGGGAACCGGTGGATGGGAATCGTCTTTGTTGAATACGCTTTGCCTGGGAGATAAGGTCCTGGCCTTCGAGACTGGGCATTTCGCAACCCTGTGGAAGAACGTTGCGGTTAAACTAGGCTTGGAAGTGATCTGGGTGGAAGGGGACTGGCGTCAAGGTATCGATGCTGCTGTGGTGGAGCATCATCTAAAAGAAGATCAGTCACATGAAATTAAGGCAGTGCTGGCGGTGCACACAGAAACTTCTAGTGGAGCGACTAGCGATATCGCCAAAATCAGGAAGGCCATCGACGCGGCCAAGCATCCCGCTTTGTACATGGTGGATGCAGTATCCTCTCTAGCATGTACTGAACTGAGGCATGATGACTGGGGTATCGATGTCACTATTAGCGCTTCCCAAAAGGGTTTAATGCTGCCCCCGGGTTTATGTTTTAACGCTGTTAGCGAAAAAGCCTTGGCAGCCAGCAAATTGTCGACATTTCCTCATTCCTATTGGAGTTGGGATTCCATGCTGGAACTCAATAAACGAGGTTACTTCCCCTATACACCAAATACTAATCTTCTCTACGGTCTTGATGAAGCACTTTGTATGTTGCACGACGAGGGGTTGACCACTGTCTTCGACAGGCACCACCGCCTGGCATTAGCCACGCAGTTAGCTGTAGCAGGTTGGGGGTTGGAGAATCTTTGTGTGAATCCTGAGGAATGTTCAAATTCCACCACCGCCGTGCTGATGCCGGAAGGTTATGACGCGGATGAGCTAAGAAACATCATTCTGGATCGATTTAACATGTCGCTGGGGATGGGCCTAGGAAAGGTGAAAGGCACTGTTTTTCGCATCGGCCATATCGGGGATTTCAACGAGTTGATGCTGGCTGGAGCCCTTAGCGGGGTCGAAATGGGCTTGAACATTGCCGGAGTCCCTCATAAGAAGGGCGGCGTGAATGCCGCGCTGGAATTTTTAGCAAACTCCGCGTAAGACAACTAACCGTTTTCGTTTGGATTCTGCTTGCCAAGACCTTGAAGAAAAAAATTGATTATACGAAACTCGATGCTTAGCTAAACTTACTAATACTAAAAATAATGCCGGAGTTTTCATGGATCCATCTACTGCAGTTAGCATGAGCCCCGCGGTATCTCTCCTCGGCTTCGCCGTTGTGATTTTCCTTCTGCTTTTTCTCATAGCTAAATGGAAGTGGCATGTCTTCTTCGCCTTGCTAGTTCCGATCCTTCTATTTGGTATTCTACCAGGTGTGCAGCAGAATAATTTTATTGATGCCTTCGAAACCGGCTTTGGAAATACTCTAGGCTCTATCGGAGTAGTGATAGTGCTGGGCTCCATCATTGCCGAGGCACTTAAACATACCGGCGCAATTCAGGTCATCACTCGATCTATGGTGAATCTAATCGGCTCTAATCGGATGCCTCTGGCATTAACCTTGACCGGGTTTATCATTGGTGTTGCCATTTTTTCAGACGTTGCCTACGTTATTCTTAATCCCTTAGTGCACTCTGCCGCCAAGAGTATGGGGGTGAGTATTGCCGTAATGTCCACCGGCTTAGTCGGCGCTCTACAATTAACCCATGCGATCGTTCCACCTACTCCGGGGCCACTAGCGGCGGCTGCACTGTTAGGCGCTGACATTGGCAAGACAATTATCTTTGGCAGTATTGCCTGCCTGTTTGGGTCCATAAGCTGTTGGGCCTGGGGAGTTTATGTTGCGGGCCCGCGCATTACGACCCAAGCCTCAGATGAATTTGATGGCAGCGATTTTGAGCACTCGGAAGAAGAATTACCCAGCACCCTAAGCTCGTATATGCCCATAGTGATTCCCATCGTGCTGATAGGTACGCAGAGTGTTGTCAGCCTGGTATTCGACGAGGGTCATATACTCAGAACTATTTTCTCCTATTTAGGTTGGCCAGTAATCGCACTATCAGTTGGTGTATGGCTAGCTTACCGAAATATTAAGAGTAGCGACGCGCGGGAAAAAGCAAAAGATGAATGGGTGGAAGCGGCGCTTAGAACGTCTGCGATGATTTTGGTTGTTACCGGACTTGGCGGCTCGCTTAGTGCAATATTGCGAGGCACACCGGCAGTTGATTTTATTGCCATGATGTTTACCGATTATGGACTACCCACCATATTGCTACCCTTCGTAATAGGTATAATTGGCAATCTGATTACCGGCTCTACCACTGTTGGGGTTATCACCGCCGCATCGCTGGTTGCGCCTATGTTGGGAACGCTGAGCTTATCCCCGGAAGCCGCTATGTTGGCTGGAGCCAGTGGTTCGGTAATTATTAAGTATGTGAACAGCAGTTATTTCTGGGTGTGTACATCATTAACTAAATTAAGTGTCGCCGATGCCGTTTTTAGTTACGGGGGCGCGACCTTGGTCGGTGGTATTACGTCGTTTTCGGCTGTCTGTATAATGTGGGTTGCTGGATTTATTTAAGTCTGTAATCGAGGATTCCCGACACACATTGTGGGGTAGAGAGATAGAAATTTTATTAGCCCCTCTTGTGCTTTAGGGGCATTGCCTGTCAGTGTTTCTACTCAAAAACAGGAAGCAATAAGCGATAATTCACCTATCATAGATAGGGCTAAACCAGACAATGTCACTCTGCCAGAGCCATCTCTAGAACTCGTGCTACATGAATCGCTTCTCGCCCTGCCCCATCCTGAATCTGGTGCCTGCAACTTGTGCCATCTGCAATGATCAAACAATCAGCATCCGCTTCTCTTACAGCCGGTAGCAGACTTAATTCCCCCATCTTCATCGAGGTATCGAAATACTTGGCATCGTAGCCGAATGAGCCGGCCATGCCGCAGCAACTAGATTCTACTACTTCCACTTCTAGCTCCGGCACCATTGAGAGTACTTTTTGAACCGACGACATGACCGCGAATGCCTTCTGATGGCAGTGTCCATGGAGCAGGGCTCGTTTCGCCGGCAATGCTTTCAGATTCAGCTGTAACTGACCTTTGGCTGCTTCTGCTGCTAAAAACTCCTCGAAGAGAAAAGCATGTTGAGATAGGGCAGTAGATTCATCACCGGGAAGCAGAGATGGAAATTCATCTCTTAAAGTTAGTAAGCAAGAAGGCTCAAGGCCGACTATGGGTATGCCCCGCTCCACAAAAGGCCTGAGGCTAGCAATTACACGTTGTGCCTCCACACGCGCCTCATCCACCATGCCGCTGCTGAGGAAGGTTCGACCACAGCACAGGGGTCGAGCTTTATCGGCGGGTTCGGCCGCGTGAACCGAATAACCTGCCGCGGTTAGTACCGCCAATGCCGCTCTTGCATTTTCTGGTTCGAAGCAACTATTGAAAGTGTCCACCAGCAGCACCACGTCTTTGCCTTTAGAAGAAATCCCGGGCTGAGACGGCACTTCGATTTCTGGTCGAAATTGATCACTTCGCCACTTTGGCAAATTACGTCTGGCGCTAAAGCCCAACACAAGTTCCGACAAACTCTTCAAGCCGGGAATTTGATCTCGTAGATTTAACAGCAAAGACACGTTCCTCATGCGATAAGCGTAGCGTGGCAAATAAGCGACTAAACGGTCCTTCAACGACAGACTATTTTTCTTATAATACTGGTGCAGGAATTCAATTTTCATCTTTGCCATATCGATGCCGGTTGGGCATTCACGCTTACAGCCCTTACAGGAAACACACAGTGCCATGGTGTCGAACATGGCGTCCGAAGATAGTGCTTGGGGCCCCAACTGACCGCTAACAGCAAGTCGTAGAGTATTTGCGCGACCTCGAGTGAGGTGTTGTTCATCTGAACTTACTCTATAAGACGGGCACATAACGGCGACATCTGACTTTCTACAGGCACCGTTGTTATTACACATTTCCAGCGCCTGGTTGAAACTCCCCCAGTCCGACCAGTCCATGGTGGTAGCAATGGGCTCAATGGCATAGCTTGGAGAAAATCGAAATAGATTCCTGTCGTCCATTTTTTCAGGGCGCACAATTTTGCCGGGATTAAATGTACCTGCCGGATCAAAACTGTCTTTTACCTCCTCGAAAGAATTCACCATGCGTTGTCCGAACATGGGTAGGTGAAATTCAGACCTAGCAATTCCGTCTCCGTGCTCACCGGAATGGGAGCCTTTGTACTGGCGAACAATTTCCAGAGTCTCCTCTACTATTGCCCGCATTTTCTGAGCCCCACTTGCTTCTTTCATATTGAGAATAGGGCGAACATGAAGGCAACCTACTGAGGCATGAGCGTAAAAGGTGCCAGTTGTTCCATGTTTATGGAATATATCGGTTAGTCGGCTTGTATATTCTGCAAGGTCTTTTAGATCCACAGCACAATCTTCGATGAACGAGACTGGCTTTCCATCGCCCTTCATAGACATCATAATATTGAGGCCGGATTTCCGTACCTCCCATATGGCTTGTTGAAATTCATTGTCCGTAGCTTCGACAACTGAATTTGTGAAACCCATGGATTCCATCAACTCGACTAGTTGGGACAGGCTGTGCAATTGAGCCTCCTGTTCTTCACCGGAAAATTCAACCAACAATATTGCCTGAGGTTCTCCTTTAACAAAGCGGTCAACTGTCCCTGCAAATATCGGAATATCTCTAGCCAGATCGATCATAGTGCGATCAACCAATTCAACCGCGCTGGGGTTCAACTCGACAATATGCTGTGTTGCCTCCATCGCTTCATAGAAGGTAGGAAAGTGACAAACTCCAAGAGTCTTGTGGGCCGGCAAGGCCTGTAATTTCAAGTGAATGCGCTGGAAAAATGCCAGTGTGCCCTCGGAACCCACCAGCAAGTGAGACATATTCGGGCTTTGTTGTGTGAGTACGTCGATATTGTAGCCACCGACTCGACGGAGTAAATCAGGAAAGCGCTGAGCTATTTCCGCCGCTTCCCTGTCGCCAAGAGCCAGCATCTTTCTGATTAATTCGGTTTGCGCCGGATCCTCATCAGTGAGTTTACGTTCATGCAACGTCTTAAAATGCACCTGGCTGCCATCCGCCAGCAGGCCATCGATAGCATGAACGTTGTGCACCATATTACCGTAGCGAATAGACCGGGAACCACAGCTGTTATTGCCGGTCATTCCTCCTAGGGTTGCACGATTTGCTGTTGAAACATCGACTGGAAAGAATAGGCCATGGGGTTTGAGGAAGTTGTTTAGATGATCTAACACCATGCCTGGTTGAACACAGACGGTGCGAGCCTCGGCGTCAAATTCCAGTATCTGATTGAGGTGCTTGGTGGTATCAAGGATCAGTGCCTCACCGATTGCCTGACCGGTTTGTGAGGTGCCAGCCCCTCTGGGTAATACCGGAATACCTTCATTCACGGCTATCTGTAGGGCAATTTGTACATCCTGCTCTGTTTTCGGAACTGTAACCCCAATCGGCTGTATCTGATAAATAGATGCATCGGTACTATATCGCCCGCGGCTAAAATTATCGAACAGCACCTCGCCCTGCAGCTCTTTTGTGAGGCGTCTGGCAAGAGTGCTATGATTGCTATCTACCATTTCTAGTAACCTCTTCTGCGTGGGCCAAATTGTCCTGTTCTTTATAACAGTCTTGCTCTGCGCCTTGCAAAATAAACTCAGCCTCTTTTTCGGCGGTAATCACCTTGGGCGCATTGCTATTGCCAATGGTTATTGAGGACATGATAGAAGAAATGGGAGGGGGACACTAATAGCTTAGTAATTTAGCGAAGCATGGTGGTTCATCTAAAATGAATTTTCTGAACAATTAGGAACCAACCGGCCGCTGTAATTTCCCAACAGCCCGATTAGTAACTTCTGTGTGGTGCTTTTGCCTGACCCACTGGGGCCGAGAAAGCCAAATATTTCGCCTTGTGCAATTTGAAAATTGATGCCTTGAATAGTATCGGTCTGCTGTTTGAGATGACGAAAGTTGAGGACCTCAACTTCAATCATTGATTAGATACTCAATACGAATTTTTTTAACTTATAACTATACAGCCGATGCTTGAGTAAGTTCGGTTCACCCTAGCGACAAATATTTAACACGATATTGATCGATATATAGCTCACTGAGCTGTATATCAGTCATTTTTGAATTGTTGGCGATTATGGAACTCAGCCAGCTGCGCCAACCCCTGACAGCATTGTTAAAAAATACTCTAAGGTACTGACAAATTAATTTCAAATTGCGTCTTTTGGGCTTAGTACAAACTATCTCAACAACCAGAAATTAATGGCTTAAAGTTAGTTATTAGACGAATAATTCGTTCCAAACTAGTTAACTTAGTAATACTGTAAAAATTGACTTGCTCCGTATAAGTTGACTCCAGCTAATCACCCCAACTTCATGCTCGAACATAGCGATTGAACCAATCTACTGTGCGCGTCCAGGCCTCGGTCGCTGCCGCCTCATCGTAACGCTCAGGCGTAGCATCGTTGAAAAAACCATGTACGGCGCCTGGATAGAGGTGTCCTTCATGGGTGACATTGGCGGCTGTCAGTGCCGCCTCGTAGGTGGGCCACGCTTCGACCAGGCGCGTATCGAGCGCCCCATGTTGCACGAGTACTGCCGCTTTAATACTCGACACATCGGCGGCTGCGACGCCACCACCGTAGAACGGCACAGCAGCGGCAAGATCGCCACCTAGTCTTACAGCGAGTTGGTTCGAAACGCTGCCGCCATAACAGAAGCCGGTCACGCCAATTTTACCGCTGCAATCTGGACGGCTTTTCAGCCAGAGTGCGCTTGCTACAATGTCTTCAAATTTTTTATCGTTGTCGATCTCGCGAAACAATTGCCCGCCCTGATAGTCATCGCCGGGATAGCCCCCGACGGAGGTGAGTACGTCCGGCGCGAACGCCATGAAATTCGCCAGCGCGAAACGACGAGCAACATCTTCGGTGTGGGGATTAAGCCCGCGATTCTCGTGCACAACAACGATGCCAGGCAGCTCAGAGGGTGTTTCGCGGCGACTGTCTGCGCTAAAGGGGCGCACTAGATAGCCGCGTATAGTGCCGTTGCCTTCGGGTGATGGCAGTGTCTCATAGCTGGTGGTAATGCGTTCGTCATCGCGCGCGATCTGCTGCCCCATTGCGTAGTTCGGCATAAGCGCCTGCACTATGGCGCCTGCAGAGAGGCCCGCAACGGCAAATTTCTTTACGCC
>CALKDE010000091.1 GCA_938082955.1 uncultured Pseudomonadales bacterium | reverse complement strand
GCCCAGTGTAACGCGGTTGCGCCATCTGCTTGTTGCGTATCAGGATCAGAACCCGCATTAAGCAGGTGCTTCAGCATCACTGTGTCTTGATGCCTAGCGGCGTCGACTATAGGAGGGATTTCGGCGGCAATCCCACTGATTGTAAGTAGCGCTGTCATTGCCAGCAAAAACAATCTCATACTGTTTCTCATCCTATCTCTCAAGGTTAGACGTCACTCAACAGGTTGAGTCGGCCGGTGCTATTGGCTATTGACTCCATGGGTATTCCCATCTTCTCGAGCATGGTCAAGTGAAGGTTGCTAATAGGTGTGCCTTCCGCGTAACGAAGATGGCGACCACCTTTGACATCGCCGCTTGCACCGCCGAGTAATACCAGCGGCAGGCCTGTATTCTGATGGCGGTTGCTATCGGACATGCCTGCGCCGTAGAGCATCAACATGTTATCGAGTAGCGACCCATTGCCGTCCGGCGTCGCATCGAGCTTGTCGAGGTAGTAGGCGAACAGGCTCGTATGAAATTCGTTGATCTTTGTGACCTTCTCGTAAAGTGCCGGGTCGTCGCGGTGATGCGAGGTTGGGTGGTGCGAATCGGGAACGCCGATCTCGGCGTAGGTACGACCACTGAGCTCTCTCCCTAACATAAATGTTATGACCCGGGTCAAATCTGTCTGATATGCCAGCACCTGCATGTCGAACATGAGCTTAGCATGTTTCTCATAGGTGTTAGGAACACCTGCTGGTTGTTCTATTTGTGGAAGTTCTCTGTTGCTCTGCGCCTCTGCCATTTGGATGCGCCGCTCAACATCTCTAACGGCATCTAAATATTGATCGAGCTTGGCACGGTCGTCAGCTCCAACTGTACGATTGAGTTCGGAAACACGTTCAGTAACCGAGTCAAGCAAACTTCGATCTTTGCGAATGCGCTGCAGGCGCACTGTCGGGTCGGTTGTGCCGGTGTCTCCGAACAGTCTCTCAAACACGACTCGTGGGTTAGTCTCCATTGGCAACGGCGTGTAGGAGTCTCTCCAAGAGATTGTGCTGGTGTATTGGCAGCTGAAACCGATGTCACAGGAGCCGAACACATCGCTTTGGTCTAGCGCTAACTCCAGTGAGCCGAGTTGTGTCTGGCGGCCGAGTTCGCGCGCGACTAGTTGGTCAAGCGAGACCGATGCCTCGAGATCGGATTCTGTGCGAGCTGGTATTGTGCCAGTAAGGAAACGAGTGGAGGCGCTGGCGTGCACTCCGGCGTTGCTTGAAGTTCCATTAAGCCCGGTTAACACTAGCATTCTGTCTTGGTAGGCAGCCATTGGCTGCAAAATTCGAGTCATCTCAAAGCCTGCACCTTCAGTGGCTGGCGTCCAAGACTTCATAGCCATACCGTTGGGTACGTAAACTACGCCGAGCCGCTTTGCCGGTTGGGCCTCAAGCGCAGATGACGAAGAAAGTGCTGGAATCATACTGTCCAGCAATGGCAGGGCAAGACTTGCACCTAACCCTCGTAATACAGTGCGACGAGGTAGGGTCTTCTTGAATATATTCATAGCTGTGTTCTCCGCATTTGAAATGGCATACTTTCAATTACTCCAAGAATAACTGAAGACCAGCGATAATCGTCTTCAGCCGCTGTGCGAACGATCGCCCGTACCTGAGGCATGTCGTAGTATTCGAGGCTGCGCCCGAGAGCGAACCTCAGTAGTTTTTCAGTTATCGTACCTACTAGATCATTCGGTCGCTCTAGTAAGAGATCCTGCAGGCCATCCGGTCCATCGAAGGTGTTGCCATCAGGTAGTAGGCCAGACGCGTCGATTGGTTGATCAGCAAATTCTAGCCGCCATTTTCCAATGGCGTCGTAATTCTCAAGTGAGAACCCGATGGGATCCATGGCGGCGTGACAGACACGGCAGGCCGGATTTTCTCTATGCTGAGCCATTGCCTCGCGCATGGTGAGCTTCTTGCCATCACTCTCTTCCACGAGCGCGGGCACATTCGGTGGCGGCTCAGGAGGAGGTCCGCCTAATAAATTTTCGAGTACGAATTTACCTCGCAATACAGGAGAGGTTCGATTCGGGTAGGAAGTCACCATCATGATGCTGCCGTGCCCAAGCAGCCCGCCTCGCTCGGAGCCCTCCAGATTTACCTTGCGGTAACGGTTTCCATAGATTCCGGGTATGCCATAGTGTTGTGCTAGTCTCTCGTTGATAAAAGTGTAATCGGCACTTAGCAGTTCAAGCAGACTCTTGTCAGAACGGATCTGATCGTCGATGAATAATTCTGTTTCTCGCTGGAACGCCGCACGCAGGTTCTCATCGAACTCGGGAAAACTTGCGGGGTCGGGATATATGCCGCCGAGGTTCCGAAGATATAACCACTGTCCGACAAAGTTCTTGATGAATGCGTCAGCGCGCGAGTCGGCCATCATCCTTTCTACTTGCTGTTGGAGCACGCCGGGTTCGCGTAAGTTGCTGAGCTCGACCAGATCTAATAACTCTTCGTCGGGCAGACTACTCCAGAGGAAAAATGACAGGCGAGAAGCAAGTTCGGTGTCGCTAATCGCATACATGTCTCCGGGCTGGGCATCTTTGGGGTCTTGTTCAATGCGGAATAGGAAGTCAGGAGAAACTAAAATGCGTTCAAGTGCAAATTGAATACCTGCTTCGAAGCCGCCATCGAGCCTGCCTGCATCATAGAATTCAACCAGGCCTTCAATATCGTTTTCGCCAATCGGGCGGCGATAGGCGCGGCGTGCTAATGAGCCGAGAATCTCTCTTGCACACGCAGGCTCTTCGTCTAGGCTTGCCGGGGTGCAAGTGAAGATTTGTTGTCGGCTGGGTGTGTCACCGGGCCCTGCT
>CALKDE010000090.1 GCA_938082955.1 uncultured Pseudomonadales bacterium | reverse complement strand
ATACCAATTCGGCTGTAGAAGCCCTGTAAGAACTCAGTAGTAGAACCGCTACTAAAACCAAAAAGAGTTTCACTCCAGTCTCCCTCGAACACTATTTGAAAAAATTTCTGAATATTTTTCGGCGTTAAATGCAATCGGATTACCTTCAGATGCAGCATCATCAATAGCCTTAGCTCCTACTTCCTGCGCTCGGTCATTACTAATTCCAATTTCAGCTAGCGTGTGTGGTATTCCCAGCTCTGCTCTAAGCGCAAGAATCCAGCTAAGCAAGCCATCAAAACCTATGTCCTCCAATTCAATGTAACGAGACAGACGCTCTATACGTGTCTCGATCGCGCTGCGATTTGCGACTAATACATAGGGCATTAGAATTGCGTTGAGCAGACCGTGATGACTATTGTAAATTGCGCCCAGAGGATGAGCCAAAGCATGCATGCCACCCAATCCTCGCTGAAACGCAGTCGCTCCCATAGTCGACGCTGTCATGACTTGCACGCGTGCTTCGATATCCTGTCCATCTGAATAGGCACGAAGCAGATTGTTTTTTAACAGGCGTATAGCTTCCAAAGCTATGCCCTCAGCCATCGGATGAAAATAGGGTGCGCAATAGGCTTCAAGTGCGTGCGACAGAGCGTCCATTCCGGTAGCCGCTGTCAAATTTGCAGGTAATCCAACGGTCAGCTTTGCGTCTAGAATAACCACAGATGGCAGCATTGCCGGATGGAAAATTATTCGCTTTATTTCATGGGCTTCATCGATGATTACCGATGCTCGCCCCACTTCAGAGCCTGTGCCCGAAGTCGTGGGCACAGCAATAACTGGCACCATGTTATCGGCATCCACCCGAGTCCAGTTATCACCAATATCTTCAAAATCCCAAAGTGGACGTGTTTGGCCCACCATCAATGCAATAGCCTTGGCCGCGTCTAACGCAGAGCCACCGCCAAAGGCGATAACTCCGTCATGCCCACCTTGCTTAAAGGCTATGACCCCGTCTGCAACATTTTCCTGTGTAGGGTTACTGGTAACTCCGGAAAACAGACCACAGCCTAGACCTTGCGTGCGGCAATTTTCAACAACATCCATCACCATTGGTAGTTGCGCCAGGCCTGGATCGGTGACTAGCAGCGGATGCTTTAAACCAAGTTCCTTACAAATTGAGGGAAGCTCAATGACCCTACCAACACCCTGGCGAATACTGGTTGGATAATTCCAATTGGCTGTGTATTGATCAAAATTCATGCTCAGGGACCCTTTGACTAATAATTCAACGGCGCTGCCTTTGTTTGCTGCATCATCGTTGCTGCGTTGTTTAGATAATTTCAAAGTAACGGGATAATTCCCAGTCGCTTACATGTTTACGGAACTCCCGTTCTTCCCATTCTCTGGTTGCCGCAAAGTGTTCAACAAAATGCTCACCAAACAGTTCCTTTGCAGCGCCGGATTGTCGAAGCCTGTTTGCAGCCTCCATTAAGTTGCGGGGTAACGCCAGTTCCGCCGGGTGATCTTGTTCGTAGGCGTTGCCTTTTACTTGAGGCAAGGGCTCGAGCTGATGTTCAATTCCATACAGTCCCGATGCCAATGCGGCAGCTAAGGCTATGTGAGGGTTGGCATCGGCTGCACCAAGGCGGTATTCAATGCGTTGAGATTTTTCTGACCCGGGTATTACCCGCAGCGCGGTAGTTCTGTTTTCTACACCCCAGGTAGCATCAAGGGGCGCCCAAAGCCCAGGCACCATCCGGCTATAACTATTTACAGTGGGCGCTATCATCGCCAAAAACTCAGGCATAAGCCGTTGCTGCCCAGCTAAAAAATGGCGCTGAGTATCACTCATATTGTAGTCATTGTCAGAATCGAAAAAAGCGGCTTCACCGGAATTTGTTGTCAGGGAAATATGAATATGGCCACTCTGACCAGGGTGCTCGGCCGACCATTTAGCCATAAACGTAGCCATCATATCGCTGCGCTGTGCCCACACTTTGGTAAAGGTTTTAAACAAGGCAGCCTTATCCGCTGCATCGCTGCCATTGTCGTAAGCCAAAGCAGCTTCAATAACTCCAGGCCCGGTTTCTGTATGCAGGCCTTCAATGGGCATATCCATAGCCTCACATAATTGCAGCAAGCTATGATACAGCTCCCCATGGACTGAATTTCGGATCACCGAATAACCAAAATTACCCGCAGTGAAAGGTGTCAGGTTTTGATAGGATTTTTCACGAACGGAGTGCGGGGTTTCGTTAAAAAGAAAAAATTCGTATTCAAATGCAGCCAATACACTAAAGCCCATGTCTGACGCTCTGGCGAGTGTGCGTTGCAGAATTCCCCGAGGGCATATTTTTTCTGCCTCGCCATCAAATTCAGCGATAAACAGCAACATCTCACCTTCGAAGGGTAAGGAACGACAACTGCTAGCAATAATTCTCGCCGGCGCGTCAGGATAACCGGTATGCCAGCCTGTATATTCGACGTTATCAACCAATTGATCATTGGAGTCCCAACCCAGGACAACATCACAGAAAGCAAAACCACTATCAAGAGAGGAAAAAAACTTATCCTTACTCATATACTTTCCGCGCATAACTCCATCGATATCAAACAAACCAACTTTAATATGGGTGAGCCCGCGTTCTTCCACGATTTTCTTAGCATCAAGATTTGTTTTTACTGATCGAGGATTCAGCATGCTTTCTCCTTTTCATTTCGCCAGATTAGTTTTGACACCGCCCTACTCGGATTAGTCCAAAGTCAACTCATTCTCTGCGCCCGTTATCAACGCGAATTCCTCGTCTGGAGATTTTGCGACTAAATGATGACGGCTGTAGAGAACAAAGTATGCAAGCAGTACAGCATAGAACACACCGGCCCATAGGGCGGACTCAAGACTGACAACAAAGGTGGATGCGAATGCTACCAAGGATAAGAGCAGTGCTACTCCCGTGGTAAAAACACCGCCCGGCGTACGAAACGGACGCTCTAATTCTGGCTCCCTAATGCGCAGCAGAATATGTGACAACATCATTAGGGCATAGGAGATGGTAGCACCGAAAACCGCCATGGTTATCATCAAATCACCCTGACCGGTGGAGGACAAACCAAAGCCGATGATGCCAGGAATTATAAGCGACCATGTAGGAACTTTCCTGCTACCGGTAACCGATAGAAACCGGGGTAGATAGCCGGCTCTTGATAACGCAAACACTTGCCTGGAGTAGGCAAAAATAATGGAGAAAAAACTGGCCGTTAACCCAAACAAACCAACCACATTAACGAAAGTTGCTATAGCTGAATTTTCACCATAGGCTACTTGTAAGGCCCCTACCAGAGGTGCGCCATGATCTTTCATTAGTTCCGAACCAGCAACACCCGGAGCCAATACCAGCACTACTCCCGCAAAAATAAGAAGAATTGCCATAGCGGTAATAATTCCCTTTGGCATGTCTTTGCCAGGATTAGCAGTCTCCTCAGCTGCCAGGGGTACGCCTTCGACAGCTAGAAACAACCAGATTGCAAAGGGAATAGCACTCCAGATGCCCACATAACCCTGCGGCAAGAAACTACTGCTACCAACGGCCTGCTCGTTAACAGCAATATCGAAAAGATTGTGATAGTCGAAATGAGGGATAAGACCTATGGCAAAAACCAATAGCGCAATAACAGCAATGCTGGTGATCACCATCATGATCTTCAGCGCTTCACCAACACCGAATAAGTGTATGCCGACAAATACAATATAGAAACCCGCATAAATAGCAGGGCCACTAAAGCCAGTTAATTCGTTTATATAACCGCCTATAAAAACGGCTATGGCAGCCGGCGCAATAGTATACTCAAGCAGGATAGCTGTGCCAGTGAGAAACCCTCCCCAAGGACCCATTGCCCGTCGGGCAAAACTGTAACCACCACCGGCGGTAGGAAGAGAAGAAGACAGTTCCGCCAGCCCAAAAATCATAAACGTATACATGGTAGCCATCAACACAGTAGCGATAAACATACCGCCCCAGCCACCTTGTTCCAGGCCGAAATTCCAACCAGAAAAATCACCTGAGATCACATAAGACACACCCAGACCCGCTAGCAGAATCCAACCCGCGGCACCTTTTTTTAACTGCCGTTTGTCGAGATAGTCAGCTGGCACGTCATCGTATTCCACAGCTGAGCTCTGATCTTGCTTCGTCATATTTCTTCCCCTTCAGTCAATATTCCCTTACTAACTGCTTTTTATTCTTTTGGACACAATGACCTTAGTGCAACCGCCATAGACAGCTTTAGAGTCACTGAGCCTTCTTTTCACGACGCTGACTAAGTAGAATAAAAGCTATCTTCATCCAAGTCTATGCCCCCTTTGCTGGAGATATTGTTTTACCTGCTTTGGGAACGTCCTAATCCTGACTAGTTCTCCATGATACGGCTATTTTCTCCCACCTAAACTTAAGGGGCGCTTTTGACTGCCATCTCTGGATCGGCCGGTATTTTGGACACTCTAAAAAATAAATCTATCCCCGTTCATTTCATCCTTTGCGTACCAAAATAGCGCTGTCCCAATTTATGTTACTCTGCTCTCTTTGCTTCCCTAGGGTTCACCATGGCAGACAATAAAAATACTAATGTAAAGGGTATCAGCCGACGTCGCGTCGTTACTGGGTTTGGCGCTCTCGCTGCTGCAGGTTTTCTGCCTCGCCAACTGCCTGCACAAAACTCTGTCAATGAAGCCGAAACCCTTATCATCGGCGGTGGTATTGCCGGCGCTTCCACGGCGATGCATTTAGCTGAACTGGGCCGCGATGTGCTGTTATTGGAAAGGGGGGACATTGCATCCGAGGCGTCAGGGCAGAATATGGGCGGCCTCGGGGGAAATGGCTGGGGCAATAATCCTAATTTGCTGTCTTACCTGACTGCCGGTGGCGTAGAGATATTTAGGCACATGCAGATCGACCTAGGCTACGACATGGAATTTCGCATGTCAGGTACGATGACTGCCATTCATAACGAGGCGCAATACGAGTACTACCAAGATCAAGTGGCCTCTCTACGTTCTGGCGGTTATGAGATCGAGCTGCTCTCGCCTCAGGAAGCTCTCGCACTCGAGCCCCAAGCCAATGGCGAGTTGCTAGGTTATGTCCATACGTCTCAGCGCGGCCAGGCCGATCCGGTGAAGTCAACTCGGGCATTTGCTCACGCCGCTGAAATGGCAGGGGCGAAGATTCATACCGGACAGAATGTCATCGCCATCACGCCGCAATCTCGCGGCGGCTATTCTCTGCAGACACAGACAGGTGAGTATCGCTGTCAGACGTTGGTTCTGGCAACTGGAGCTTGGTGTGGCCCGGTTGGAAAGATGTTGGGACTCAACATACCAATCGTGCCGATACGCGGTCAAATGTGGGCTACGAAGAGTTTGCCCCCACGGATTTTTAACACCATCGGTTCTGCTGAATCCAGTGTTGCCTGGAGCCGGAACAACGGTTCGGATGACGTTACACCGCCGAACCTTACTCATAAAAATACTAACCGCTCGACTCGGCACCTTTATGGTCGACAGCGCAAGAATGGCGAGATCATCTTCGGCGGCGATCGCGAAAGTTTGGGTTACATCTTGAATCCTGATCCAGCAGGCATCGAAATAAATCGTGGCCATGCAGCAGAGGTGATCCCTGTGCTTACTACTCTTCCCATTGCCCGCACATGGTCTGGGATGATGCCTTTTTCACTGGACGGCGCACCGATCATTGGCAAAATACCGCTGCGAGATAATTTATTTATTGTCAGCGGCCTAGCTTCGTCTGGCTTCGGCCGCGGACCGATGGCAGGTAAATTGGTAGCAGAGTATATTCATACTGGGCACATGAGCGGGGTGCTCACACAGAGCGACCCGGCTAGGTGTGTTACCGAATAGAAGCCAAAAAAGTCACGATAATTTGACCCAGAGAATTCGTCAAAGCCAAAGTGCTCTGACCCCTTTGATCTCTCCTTTGATCTGCTGGAAATGATCAAAAAGTATCTGGATATTTTCGGCGGAATCAGTTGCTTGTCGTATACAAAGGGCTGGGGTATTCTCGAACTCAATCAGGAGAAAGGCATGGCCGAGACGAATTCCAGGGCAATTGAAGGCGACGACAGTTTCACCCGTTCTGCGGAAAAACAACTCGCCCTTTACGCGCTGTATGCGGTCATCAGCCTGTCCGTGCTCGTCTACATCCTGTCTTTGGCTGCTGCTCAATTCGGTAGCAATAGCACCGGCCAAGCAATCGATGTCGAGAACAACGCCGTTACCATTACACTGCGGGCAGAACCGCCTCAGCTGGATCAGGGCCGTTCCACCGACGCATCCAGTTTCGTTGTGCTCGCCCACGCCTTTGAGGGGCTAATTGCCTATGACGAAGAAGCCCGACTGACGCCGGGTGTGGCAGAGCGCTGGGAGATTCGGGCAGATGGCGCGACATTCTGGTTACGCGAGGATGCGAAATGGAGTGACGGTGTACCAGTTACCGCGCACGATTTTGAATTTGCCTGGCGTCGAGTAGTGGATCCGGCCACCGCCTCGCAGTATGCATTCATCTTCTACTCCATCAAGAATGCCGAAGCGGTCAATACCGGGGAACTGCCTAAAGAGATGCTCGGTGTCCGCGCCGTCAGTGACCGCCAACTTGAAGTTGTATTTGAACAGCCTACCCCGTACTTCGACAAACTCGTCGCCTTTATTACTTTCCTTCCTGTTCGCGAAGACTTCTACAACAGCACCAATGGCCGCTATGGCGCAGATGCAGACGAGATGGTTTATAACGGGCCTTATATGATCACTGATTGGGTACATAGCGCTTCCATGGTGTGGAAGAAAAACCCCTATTACTGGAGTGACAAGCGTGGTTTTCTTGACGAGATCCGCGTCGCCTATATCACCAGCGACACCAATGCGAAACTGAATCTGTTTAAGGATGGCCAGATCGTCGAAACCGAATTACTCTCCCCGATGTTACCCGGCGCCATGGCCGAGCGTTGGCAGATCGACCGCATTATGGACGGCACTGTCTTCTTCTTCGAATTCAATCACCGCCCTGGCCGCGTCACGGATAACCTGAATTTTCGCAAGGCGCTGATGTACGCGCATGAATCTTCTGAACTCGTTTACAAAGCCTTGAAGGAAGCCAGTTACTTGCCAGCTGTGAGCCTTTTCCCGGTGTGGATCCAGGGAGTTAACGGGCCATTTCGGGAGGAATACCCACCACCGGAACACCATATGGATCTGGAGAAAGCGCGACATCACCTAGAACTAGCAAAGCAGGAACTGGGCGTTGATGAATTTCCACCTATCGTAATGCTTTCAGGCGACACCCCTGTATCTCTGGTTGCTTCGGCATATTATCAGGAACTCTTTCGTAAGCGGCTAGGCTTGGAAATACGCATAGACGCTCAAATATTCAAGCAACGACTTGCGAAGATGACCTCTGGGGATTTCGATATCGTGCTTGCTGGATGGGGGCCCGACTATGATGACGCGTTGACCTTCGGTGATTTTTTTGCGTCCTGGAATCTGAATAATCGTGGCCGCTATAACAGTCCGGAAATGGACAGCTATATTCGCACAGCCCAATCTTCGCTGGATCCGAAGGAGCGCATGGATGCCTTCGGTAATATTCAACAGCTGGTATATGATGACGTTGCTATGCTGCCGATGTATGAACGGGGTTGGTCATTTGTTGTGGATCCCCGCCTCAAAGGGTTTCGACGCCGATCAGTGGGCCCGGAAGTAGATTATAACTATGCTTATATTGACGTTTCGTCTGACTAGCGAATATTCCCTATAATATAATGAAGTATCACAGAGAGTCAGACTTACTATGATGTGGTTTATTGGCAAACGCCTGGTTCAGGGTCTAATAACCGTCTGGTTTATCGCCACCGCCACCTTCTTCGCTATGCACAATGTGCCTGGCGATCCACTCTTGAATGACCGCGCCACCACTGCCATTATCCGGGCCAACCTCGAAGCCAAATACGGCCTCGATAAACCTGTCAGCACGCAGTACTTTATTTACCTGAATAATATCGCCCACGGTGATTTTGGCATCTCTTTCGCGCAGGAAAATCGCGAAGTGAATGATATTATCCGCGAGCATTTTCCGGTATCAGCCATCTTGGGTATTCTTGCTGTCGTCATTGCCGCTGTTGGCGGCATACTGTGGGGATCTCTTACAGCGCTGTATCGCAATCGCCTGCCTGACTACATCATCATGTTTCTGGTGATACTGGGCATCTCCGTACCCAGCTTTGTCGTCGCCGCACTCAGCCAGCTCGGCATTGTCACCATCAATAGTTTGCTGGGCCGAACCTTTCTTCCTGTCGCCGGCTGGGGAACCATCAGCCATATGTTAGTGCCAGCGCTCGTACTGGGGCTTACGACAATGGCCTATCTAACGCGGCTGATGCGATCGTCCATGCTTGAAATCGTGAATTCTGATTTCGTGCGAACAGCTAAATCCAAGGGCGTCCCGCCGGCACGTATTTTTGCGCGCCACCAGCTGCGCAATGCTGTTCTGCCGGTAATAACCGTGCTTGGACCCTCTATCGCTGCCATCACCACCGGCGGCTTCGTTGTGGAAATTGTGTTTGCTATTCCCGGACTGGGCCGCTTCTTTGTGGAGGCCGTGCAGCAGCTTGACTACACTGTGATTATGGGCACGACAGTATTTTACGGAGCCTTTCTCGTCTTCATGGTGATCCTCGTCGATGTGATCTATGGCTTTATCGATCCGCGCGTGAGAATGAATTGATGAGTAAATTGACCGCAGCCGATTTTGCACCCCACTCAAACGAACACCACTGCCATGCTCTGTCGCGCCCGTCACTCTCCTATTGGCAGGATGCCTGGATCCGCCTCAAGTCAAACAAGCGTGCGCTCGCCTCTGGGTATCTCATCATTGGCTTGCTTATTTTCACGTTACTTGGACCTCTACTGTGGCCGGTGAATTCATCCGAACAGGACCTGGATCAACTCAGCACGCCACCAGGCAGTGCTCGTAGTGCGCTAATTATTCCAGATTACGAACCCTGGGCTGGCCCGACGACGACGGTTACCGAACTGGAACTGGCGGGGTCCGCAACAACGCAGTCGGTGCGTTTGCAATGGACCTCTCTGCCGGAGGCCAATGGCCACCGTGTTTATCGCAATCTGTATCCGGTAGGTGAAGAAAAGGCCTATGGCATTCCTATGGCAGAATTCTTCGATAACAATACGCTTTACTTTGAAGATCGCCTGGACTTAAGCCCGGGTATTTATTACTACTCTGTGGTTGCCCTAGCTAAGAACAGACGCCCGGCTACGGAGGCGGCAACCATTCGCGTTGACGTGCTACGCTCCACGACCGTTGACGAGGCCATCGCACAGGGCTTGGTGGAAGAAGGGGAAGAGATCGCCGTAGGTGACACTGTGAACGTCGCCCTGCATCCATTGGGCACCGATTATCTTGGCCGCGATATGTTAGCGCGCTTGATGGAAGGGGCAAGAGTTTCGTTATTCATCGGTATCTTTGCACCATTTTTATATGTTCTGATGGGTGTCGTATACGGCAGTATCGCCGGTTTTATGGGCGGCAAGGTGGATCAACTGATGATGCGTTTTGCGGATTTCGTTGTCGCACTTCCGTTCCTGCTGTTCATGATTCTATTCAAAATTTCTTTTGGTATCGGCCCCGGCGAAAGCGGGATATTTCCAATGCTGGTGGCCATGGTTGTGTTGTTATGGCCTGCAACCGCGCGACTCGTGCGCGGGCAGATCATGCAGATTCGTGAACAGGGCTATGTTGAAGCTTCCAAGCTACTGGGCGCCAAGTCTTCCTATTTAATCTTGCGCCATATGCTACCCAATACACTTGGCGTAGTACTGGTTACTCTGACCTTTGAGATTCCCCGCGCCATTTTTACAGAAGCCTTCCTGTCTTTTATCGGAATGGGGGTAGCACCGCCAACGCCATCATGGGGCTCGATGTCCAATGAAGGCATTAAGACCATGCTCAATACACCCCATGAACTGATTTTCCCGGCTCTGCTCATCAGCATCACAGTGCTCGCGTTTAACTTGCTAGGTGATGGCCTGCGCGATGCACTTGACGCCCGCATGAGGAACACCGAATGACAACAGCGGCCACCGACTTGCAACACACGCACAGTCTTCTGGAGGTGGAAGACCTAGCCGTTGAGTTCTCCACTTACGGAGGAATCGTGCAGGCAGTACGTGGTGTCAGTTTCGCCGTGGAACGTGGCAAGACCATGGCCATCGTGGGTGAGTCCGGTTGTGGCAAATCCGTAACAGTGCAGGCCATGATGGGACTGATTCCCATGCCGCCGGGACGTATCACTTCGGGATCGGCGCGCCTAAACGGTGTCGAGATATTGGGACGCAATATAATCAACGGTAAGGATATTCGTGGTTCGCAGATCGGGATGATTTTCCAGGATCCAATGACCTCTTTGAATCCGACGATGACTATTGGCGATCAGATCGCCGAACCGCTGCAGGTACATCGTGGATACAGTCACAAGCGCGCCTTCGCTGAGGCTATCGAACTACTATCCATAACCAAGATACCCGAAGCGGCAAAACGCGCTCGCCAGTATCCATTCGAATTTTCCGGTGGCATGTTGCAGCGCGCCATGATCGCCATGGCCATTGCCTGCAAGCCCTCAATCCTTATCGCCGATGAACCTACTACGGCGCTGGACGTGACCATACAAGCGCAGATCTTGGATCTGCTGCAAGACCTGCAAAAAGAGACGGGCATGGCTATCATCCTGATCACACATGATCTTGGGGTTGTGGCCCGCATGGCCGATGATGTCGCCGTGATGTACGCCGGTAAGGTCGTTGAACACGGCGGCGTAGATGATATTTTCTATCGCTCCGCGCACCCTTACACACTGGGTCTGAAACTGGCTATGCCCACCAACGATCCAAGCAAGCAACATAAACTTAATCCAATCCAAGGCAGTCCTCCGGATTTATTTGCACCACCTATTGGTTGTGGCTACTGCCCGCGTTGCCCTTACTCCATGAAAATTTGCGATGTGAAAGATCCCGATATATTGCCTGTCGAAGAAATGCATGAAAGCCGGTGCTGGTTACAGCATCCGCAAGCAATCACTGTGCCGGACGAACTTTATTGTGGGGAGAAAGCGTAGTGACGGCGTTAGTAGAAACACTCGAGTTAAGTAAATACTTCGATATAGGACGTAAGCAACGAGTACATGCCGTCGATAATATTTCGCTTACGATTGCGGAAAAAGAAATCGTTGGTCTGGTGGGTGAAAGCGGGTCGGGCAAATCAACCTTCGGCAAGACGGTTATTGGACTGCATGCGAAGACTTCCGGAGAGGTGAAATTTCGTGGCGAAATCCTGCCACAGGCCTATCGCCCGGCTGACTTTCAACGTCTCGCGTCAAAAATGCAAATGATATTTCAGGATCCCTATTCCTCCCTGAACCCCCGCATGACGATCGGCGAAATAATTGCGGAAGGCTTGCGACTGCATTCTACGCTGAAGGGTACACAGGTGAAGTCGCGGGTCGAGGAATGGTTGGTTCGTGTCGGTTTACACGCCGGTCATATGTCTCGTTACCCCCATGAGTTTTCCGGCGGCCAACGTCAGCGCATTGGTATTGCACGCGCGCTCATTTTGGAGCCGGAGTTTGTCGTTTGTGACGAACCGATTTCGGCGCTGGATGTTTCAGTGCAGGCACAGGTCATTAATTTGCTCAGTGAGTTGAAGGAAACACTAGGATTAACACTGCTGTTTATCGCCCACGATCTGTCCATGGTGCGTTATGTCAGTGACCGTATGGCAGTCATGTATCTGGGCTCTCTGGTGGAAGTTGGCAAGGCCGATGAGGTCTATTTCGATCCGAAGCATCCCTATACGGAAATCCTGATTGGCTCCAATCCCGAGCCAGACCCCGAACTGGAGCGTAGCCGGCCTTCTACGGCGATACAGGGAGAGATTCCTTCGCCGGTCAATGTTCCAGCTGGCTGTCGGTTCGCGAATCGCTGTCCGAAGGTGATGGATGTGTGCCGTGTAGAAACCCCGCAATTAATTCCATTACAAGATGCCGAACGGCAGGTTGCCTGCCACCTTTACTAAAGGGTTAATATTGGGGTCAGAGTAAATATCCAGTAGTTTATGGGCTTTGTGGCCTCCCTTTGCTGGCCTTACTCGACGCTGGCGAATGCTTTTATCTCGTCTTAAACCACTTCGTGCCCAGCACTAAGCGGTGGCTGAATGAATAGCGAATATCTTTCAATAAATCCCTTTCAGTGGCAGAACCAAATGACTCGCGATATTTGACCGGCTTACTCGTTATAATCTCTGCCAACGTCAACTACAAAAATCGTGGTATCAGTCGCTTGAGCCTAACACCGAAAAAATCAAAAACTACTGGATATTTACTCTGACCCCATTCCTATTCTTAAGCGTCTGCGCTAGCAATTGTAAGGCTCTGTCAGTAAAAGTCTCCATATTTTCCACGCGGTCATCCGAATCTGTTTTAATGGTCACCGATGCATCAACTGGCCCCGATATGGCAATCACACTAATGCCGATAGCATCGCTATAAGGTGTACCTCCTGGCCCGGCCACCCCTAGTTCTGCAATGCCCCAGGTGGTATCCAATTTAGCCCGTGCAGCTCTTGCGAACTCAAGGGCCATTTCTTCTGTTAGCGGTTTGAGTTGTTTTATACGCTCTCTATCCAAGTCCAAGAATGCCAGGCGCGATTTGACGGTATAAATAACTGTGCCGCCCATAAAATAACGTGAAGCGCCAGGCACAGACAGTAAGCTTGCTGCAATCAAACCTCCTGTCGAAGATTCAGCCACCGAAATGGAGTGATCATATTCGGTCAGTAGCTTAGCGGCGCTGTTTGTGTGTTGAGAAAAACGAGACATAGTCACTACCATCTAAATAGAAAGATTCTCAGTATAAGCAGAAGTTGGACTTTGACAAGATACTTGGGCTTCCAGGAAGCTCAAGTATCTTGTCAGCCCCCTTAGTGGTGATATAGTCTTCAAGTTCGCTGCGGTATTTTGAAAGGCTTGATGACTCAGCCTCAGCCGCCAGCTCTATTCCTACTTTCTGATCAATTTCTTGGCGGCTCGTCCATGGATAAACAAGACTCACAATCAGCTCGTTCTGTGCCACCTTCAGAAAAAGGCGTGGCACGTCTAGTTTCCGCTACGGTTTATTCACTGGCCGGTCTAAAAGCCGCTATTAAACACGAAGAGGCATTTCGCCTCGAGCTCATAGCCTTTATCGTGTTAACGCCCATTGCCCTTTGGCTGGGTGAATCAGATCTCGAGAAGGTCCTGCTGATAACTTCGCTGGTGTTAGTCATTCTTGTCGAACTGGTTAATTCGGCCATTGAAGCTGTAGTCGACCGTAGCGGCCTGGAGTACAACGAACTTTCAGGTAGGGCTAAAGACATAGGATCGGCAGCCGTGTTCGTAAGCCTTCTGTT
>CALKDE010000089.1 GCA_938082955.1 uncultured Pseudomonadales bacterium | reverse complement strand
ACTGGAAACTCTCATGCCCTTATCTGATTACTACCCTGACCTAATCTGCAATCTCCCGAAGTTCAGCGGCCGATTCGATGCGAGAAAACTGTCCGCTGAGAATTGTGACGTACTATTTGCTACTTATCCTGCCGGTACCGTTATAGAACCGCACAAGCATGATACTGACAATGTTGGCGTGATAACCAAGGGGGAACTGCGGCTAACTATTGATGGTGCGACTGAAACTATTTCTGCTGGCCAGTGGTACCACGTTCCCGCTCAACAAGAACACAGCGCCGAATTTCGAGAAGATACCTGCGAGATTGAATTTTGGTTCACAGATAATTAGCCTGCTTTTTTAACACTCTCGTGAACCGATGAGCCTCTCAATAGCTACGCGTTAATATCATGAATTGAGAAGCGCTGTAAGCGCAGAACGCAGGGTCGGATACTCCAACTGAATACCAAGCTTGGCTAACTTATCCGACGTCACTGCCGAACTGCCAAGTAGCAGCGCCTCCCCCATTTCGCCGAAAAGCAACTTCACCAGAAAACCCGGCAACGGCATAAAATCTGGCCGGCGCAAGACTTGTGCAAGCTGTGCACTAAAATCTAGATTGCTAATAGGCTGCGCAGCAACAAGGTTGACCGGGCCACATGCGGGGCTGTCTACTATCAGCTTGTGGATAATAAGCATAACGTCCGTAATGCTAATCCAACTCATACTCTGTTGCCCGTTCCCAATGGGTCCGCCCAAGCCCAGCTTAAACGGAAGCAGTAATTTCTTAAGCACGCCGCCGTCTGGACTCAACACAATCCCGAACCTAAGATGAATAGTATTGATGCCTGCTGCCTCAGCGGGCGCCGTTGCCTCTTCCCAAGCCTGCGCTACTTCTGCCAAAAAATCGCTGCCAAGAGGGCTCTCTTCGTTGGCGCCTGATTTGCCAGTTGCGCCGTAGTAGCCAATCGCCGATGCCGAAAGGAAACTACGAGGTTTGTTATCTGACTCGGCCAGCGCTGTTGCTAAAGCATGCGTTAATTGCTGCCTGCTATCGAGAATTTCGCGTTTTCTACCTTCGCTCCAGCGCTTGTCAGCAATACTGGGGCCTGCCAAATTTATAACCGCCGATAGAGGGATTGACGGATCCAAATGCACTCGCCTCAGATCTGCCTCAAAGTAGAACGGCACGTCAGTGGCATGGCGACTTAACAGATAGACAGTGAAGCCGCATTTCGACAGATGCTCGACCAGTGCGCTACCTATCATTCCTGAGGCGCCGGTGATCAGTATGTTATTGCTTTGGGTTTGTGACATGGCGTTATTTCCTGCTATTCATGGTGCATGCAGCTAGACGTGAAAGGCTTAGTCTACCGCTAATTACCTGCCTAAGAAGCGAGTATCTAAGCCGATTCTTGGGTACAAAGCTTATGTACGCAACGCCTACTAATACGCCAGCGTTGTTTAGCAAGATCACATGATCTTTTAAGGACAGGGACTTTCTCCATGTGTGTTCGCAAAGCGCGAAATCCATTCTTGGATATTCATGCTACTGCCGGTTCAGCAAGGTTATCCAAAAAACCAAATTCAGACGACTGGCGTATACCTGTATTCTCTATGCATCTAAATAACCCGACCTAACTAGTAAAAGCACAATTCATAAAACAGGAAATCAAAAACGTAATGACAGCAGCAATTGTAATAGGAGCCAATAGCAGCATTGCGCAGAGTGTTATCGAGCGACTACTAAGTGATCGAAAGGTCGAACACGTTACCGCGATAAGCAGAAACACAAATCCAGATTTACAGTCAAAATTTGCTTCGAGCCTGCGTTGGATATGCTGCGATTACTCGGAGGTAGCGATAAAGCAAGTCTGCATCAGCCTGCACGCCCAAGAGAAAAATTTCTCTCACGTTTTTATTTGCAATGGCCTGCTCCACTCAGCACAGGTAGCGCCAGAGAAACGCCTCGAAGACATCAACACAGAAAAGCTCCAGACTATCTTTCACGCTAATACCATTGTGCCGATGCTTTGGCTCGCAAATCTCGCCCCGCTACTGAAAAGTGAAATTGATTGCTCGGTTGCCGTATTCAGCGCGCGTGTTGGCAGCATCGAAGATAATTGCTCTGGTGGATGGTATGCCTATCGAGCATCCAAGTCGGCACTGAATATGCTTATAAAAACCGCTAGCATCGAATTCTGGCGCCGCGCACCGAATGTCAAGCTGATTGCCTTTCACCCTGGCACTACAGACACACAACTCTCAAAGCCTTTTCAAACCAATGTTCCAAAAGGGAAGCTATTCACGCCGAAGTTTGTTGCAAGTTCACTACTTGAAATTATGGAAAGCTTAGACAGGGATGGCGGCGCGGAATTTATAGATTGGCAGGGAGAGCCTATTCCTTGGTGACGGAAAGTCTAAGATGCTAATCAGGCTGCACGATACGATAATTTCAGTCATTGTATATGTCACTATTTCTCACTTACCGCTTCACGTATGCCTGCGCCACTCAATGATCCGCCGCCCTCAACAACTCATCACTTTTTGAATAATTACATCCATGAATTAACACGCATCAAGAGCTCCTACCTTCACAATGATTAGTATCGCGCGCGCTGGCCGCATACAGCCCTTCTACGGAGCAGGCAAAAAAGGCAGTAATTTTTTCCAGAAGCATTGACGAAGTGATGGCATTCTTAATCAAGCCCTTGGTAGGCCCACAACCTCACTTGGTATATGGGCGTAGCGCGCAAGACTCGTTCAGCCTCTTGCCAGGAACGCGCTCTATGGATTCCAATGGAATCTTCAGGCGGCTTGGCAGATAAGAGTGTAGCAATGATGCTCCACCTAGTAGTGATTGAAATGAAATTACACAGATGCTTTAGGGGGCAAGACTCGATCTAGCCTGAGTGCCCCAGTGACCGTCCATCTTCGTGACTATATATAACGATTCATAAGTCGCAAGTACTTCGTTATCGCTATTAAAGCGCTGAAATACTGTGGCGATATGCACTTTCTCCGATGAAACCAAAACCACGTCTCGCGTCAGCCAATGGGAGTGGTCCCACCCAGACCTTGGCAGGGTTTCAAAGGCTCGCGTCTGCGAAAAGTCTTCTGCACTGTCCCAGACAGTTACCGTGCCGCTGGCAAATCGAACATGCGGATAATTTAGAGAAGCAGCCCATGCTTCTGGATCTCGCCCGTTGAAGCCAAGCATGAACGCATCCATCGCCGCCATTGCCGCAGCAACGGCACCTTCTTCCTCCGCAGAAGTTTGTGCAACAGCGCCAATACCGAGAACACTGATTGCAACAAAAACACAAAATTGCTGAACGTAATGATTGAAAATACTAGATAAATGATTCACGAGGCCACCGTCTATTCAATAATGATAAGTCAGAATAGCAGGGAAAGTAATTGAAGAGAAGATTGCACAGCCTTCTTACAGCTTCGCCTAGGGCGCAGTAATTGCACCTAACCCGCCTTGGTTGGGCAGATGAGTGACCTTCATCCAGAGCAGAGTTTCCTGTTCAACATAGGGCGTGTGCTTGCGCATGTGCGGACTGCGTTCATATGCATCGATGAACTTGCCACTAATGACAAACATTTCCTCACCGCCCATAGGTACATGACTGTGGAATTGTTCTGCCTTGGCCAATGCACGAGCGCGACGGATCCGCCATTCAGTCCTGTGAGTTACTATCAACAACTCCCTCGGCAAAACACTCTTTTGCGAAGAAAGACAGAACGCCGCAGGCAGTACTTTCTGCAGTGACGTTTACCCTGTGCAAACCTGCGACATCGTAGAATTCCTTCAAACGCCTTGGCCGACGCACTCCTTCATCGAGCAAGCGATGATCGTGTCGTTGGTACTTTATTTACCCATCTCATCCACACGAACCTGGGCGAGCAGAACCGCAACCCGTTCGATCTGATTACTGCACTGGGTGCTTGTACTAGAAAGAACACAACTATCTGCTAAGCTAGGCACTCCTCAAAAAAGAGTACCTAGCTTATGTTCGGATCTAAGTCACGACTCTATCTCCTTCTAGCGAGCAGCCTAGTCGCTCTGCTGAACCTCCCCGCGCAGGCTGATGATGCGATTGCGTTGTTAAACAGCAAAATGGTCATTGCGGAAACGCTCACGCAATACCCTTACCGCTGGGATTCCAAAAGTACTCAATCCTTCGCAGAGCTATTTACCGAAGACGCGGTGATGGAGAGATGGCGAAAAGGCGCTTTGATAGAGGGGTCTAGACTGCAGGGAAAGGCGGCTATTTTTGAATACGCCCAAAAGGCCCATACTGGCCGTCTGGCAGACAGGCAAACGCGCCACCATTTCTCTAACTTGGTATTTTTGGAGCTTTCTGACAGAAATGCCGTCACACAGAACATGGCCTTGATTACTCATCAAACTGCAGAAGATGCTGTTGCTCGAGTCTCTAGTTCCGGGATCTATCGAATCAACTGGGAAAAATCTGCTGGCGAATGGATGATTGCAAAGCGCGTTCTCTTCGTCGATAGCTTTCCCACTAAATAGAGCGCTTAGAAGAACAATGTTAAAAATGTAGGGCCGATGAACTAAAAAGTCACGCTATGGTGGCATACTAATACAGCCGTGCTAAAGCCAATGCAAAAAAAAATTTAATTACGCCCTGTCTACTGTCAATACCACTGCTAAACAATATAGCTAATGCTGCCGAGATTGGCTGGATCAAGGGCGCTTTGAGTCTAGCTAGCTGCGCAGCTTATAACCTGTCTTAAATAGGTAGTAGACCACCCCAAGGCAGACAAACATGAAGATAAGAATACTCGCCAAACTCAACATAACACTGACCTCAGAGATCTCGTAGAAGCTCCAACGTAGGCCACTCACCAGATACAACACTGGATTAAAATGAGAGATCGTCTGCCACGGCTCCGGCAGCATGTCAGTGGAATAGAAGCTACCTCCTAGAAACACCAGCGGCGTCACCAGCAACATCGGCACTATTGAGAGCTTCTCGAAATTGTCTGCCCAGATTCCCAAGATGAAACCAAACAGGCTGAAGGATATTGCTGTGAGCAGGATGAACACCATCATCATTATCGGGTGGGCAATCTGCAGGTCGATGAAGAAATTCGCCGTGATCAGAATGATAATGCCTAGTATCACGGCTTTGGAGGCGGCGGCACCGACATAGCCCAACACCACCTCGAGTGTAGATACCGGCGCGGAAAGCATTTCGTAAACCGTACCAACAAACTTCGGGAAATAGATGCCGAACGAGGCATTCGAGATGCTATGAGTCAGCAAGTTAAGCATGATTAAGCCGGGCACGATGAAGGCACCATAACTAATGCCGCTAACCTGATCAATTCTTGAGCCAATTGCCGCACCAAAGACGATGAAGTACAAAGATGTGGTGATAACCGGTGCGACAATACTCTGCACCAAAGTGCGCTTGGTCCGCGCCATCTCGAATTTGTAGATCGCCATAATCCCGTAGATATTCATGACGACTCCTCAACTAAATTGACAAAGATTTCTTCCAGGGAGCTCTGCGTCGTGTTCAAGTCACGAAACGCGATACCCGCCAACTTAAGATCATCCATCAACGCGGTGATGCCTGTGCGGTCTCCCTGCGCAGTAAAGGTATAAACTAACTGCATGCCGTTCTCGCTAAGCTCAAGTTTATAATCGGCCATGCTCTGCGGCACCGCACTCAGCTGATCGCAAAGATCGAGGATCAACTGCTTCTTACCAAGCTTCGCCATCAGCTTGTCTTTGTCTTCCATCAGAATGATCTCGCCGTTGTTGATTACTCCAACTCGGTCTGCGATCTCTTCAGCCTCTTCGATATAGTGCGTGGTCAGAATGATCGTCACGCCTTCAGCTTTTAATTCGCGCACGATCTCCCACATGTCTTTCCTAAGATTGACGTCCACACCGGCTGTAGGTTCATCGAGGAATAGTACCGTCGGCTCGTGGGAGAGCGCCTTCGCGATTAACACACGACGCTTCATTCCCCCGGACAGCGTCATAATCATGTCGTCTTTCTTGTCCCACAAAGACAATGAGCGAAGTACTTTCTCGATATACGTTGGACTCGGTGGCTTACCAAACAGGCCGCGACTAAATACAAGGGTACTGAAAACAGTCTCGAAAGAGTCAGTAGTGAGCTCCTGAGGAACGAGGCCGATGACCGAGCGTGTCTTTCGGAAGTCTTTGATGATGTCGTTGCCATCGACAGTCACTGTCCCGGAGCTCGGATTCACGATGCCGCAGACGACTGAGATAAGAGTTGTCTTACCGGCGCCGTTCGGTCCAAGTAAGGCGACAATCTCTCCTTTGTTAATGTCGAGATTAATATCTTTGAGTGCTTGAAAGCCACCTGAATAGAATTTATTCAAGCCCTTGATGCGCAGAATTGGTTTTTCGTCTGAGTTCATGGGCGAAAGAGTATGAACACAGTCACATTCAAATACAACCAACGTCTAGGGTGGGTTCTATCCGGTGGCGCTGCCACCTATGCTTGGGCCATGTCTGAGGACCTCCACGTACAGATTGAGCTAGCGATTCTCTGGGTCACTGCGATTGCCGCTGCGTTTCTTGCTTCTATTTAAGCTGGGTGCCAGTCAATGTATGGCGAGATCGGGCATTCGCGTGGTACTTTACCTGCCTGTCGTATTTGCTACGGTATTTCTCGTGATACCCGCGCTAAGCATTACCGGCCCGATATTGAGTGAGGTTTATTCAGGCCGAGTTCCGCACGAATGAATCCGCTATCAAGATGAGACGAATAAAATGAAACGAATGAGCAGCGACACTACACACACTAGGTTTTTAGATACGAACAAGGCAATGGGATTGAGAAAGGCCTCTCTAGTTTTATTGTCCGCAATCCTTTTCACCCTTTCTGGGTATGCACAAGATACTGTAGAGCCTTCACTGAATAGTGAAGAGGTTGAACTCACTTCCTGGCTAGATTCCCAGGAAGAAAATATGCTCGACATGCTGGAGAGAATCACGAACATCAATTCCGGTAGTCTCAACAAGCAGGGCGTCAATGAACTCGCTTCGATATTTAGCGAGGAGTTACGGCAATTAGGTTTCGCCATTTCAACCCTACCCGGAGAAGTCATCGAGATGCCGAGCTGCCCAGGCAGCGACTACAACGTGGACGTCGCCGATCATGTTCTTGCAAGCAAGACTGGCAGAGGTTCGAAACTATTAATGATGGGGCATTTCGATACAGTGTTTCCACCAAACAGCCCGTTCCAAGAATTTAGTCGCGATGGCGACACCATGTATGGGCCCGGCGTATCCGATATGAAGGGCGGACTGGTTGTAATGCTGTACGCCCTCAAGGCACTAAACGAGAATGGTGAATTGAGCGATAAGTCTATTACTGTGTTACTCAATAGCGATGAGGAAATGGGTTCGCTCTCGTCGAGGAAGTACCTTGAAGAACAAGCCATGTTGCACGATTGGGGCCTGGTGTATGAATCCTCTGGTAACAATCGACTTACGCGGGAGCGCAAGGGATTGGGTCAAGCACGTTTCGTCGTGCACGGCAGGGCGTCTCATGCCGGTGGCGCTCACGAACAAGGTAGGTCGGCGATCAAAGAGCTAGCCTATAAGATCGTGCAGATTGAAAACATTACAGACTATGAGACAGGAGTAACCGTCAACGTGGGTGTAGTCAGCGGCGGCGAAGCGCGGAACACAATCGCGCCCTGCGCGGAAGCACTAATCGATCTTCGCTATCCCCAAGCGCAGCAAGGGATTGATACGGTTGCCCGGTTCGAGGAAATATTCAGCAGTATCTATAGCTACCCTGTCGATTCCGGAGAAATCACTACACAAAGCTGGACCAATCTGCATCGCCCAGCAAAGATAGCCACACCTGAGTCTGACTACCTATTGAACAAGACCATCGCCATTGGACGCCTGCTAGGACAGGAGCTAGGTGTTGGTGATTCTGGCGGAGGAACAGACGGGTCGCTGACACAGGCAGTTGGCCTCCCAACTCTGGATTCTCTTGGTAGCGCCGGCACCGGCGCCCATTCCAATCGGGAGCAAGGCCGGGTGAGTTCGCTGGTAGAACGCGCGAAACTCAGCGCGGTACTTATCCGTAGACTGGCAGCAGAATAAATGTTTTCATGCTACAGATCGAGGCCCAGTCAATAAACTGGACTCTTAGAGCCGGTTAGAAATTTTCCTGACTGGCGAAAAAAAATAACGCTGAGGACAGCGAATGACTGCGAACATTGATAGTAACTCCGAAAACATCTCGGAAAATTCCCAATCCAATCTGTCCCCGGAAAAAGTAGCTGCCGCTAAGGCCTACCAAAATCCTTACTACCGCTATCTAGTGTTAGGCATCCTCACTGCCGCCTACGTCTCCAATTTTGTAGACAGGCAGGTCATCAATGTTCTCGCGCAGTTCATCATCGACGACCTGCAAATTAGCGATGGCCAATTCGGCATGCTATCCGGCCTCGCCTTCGCATTGATCTATACAACCTTAGGCATCCCCATCGCGCGTCTTGCCGACATCAGCAACCGACGCAATATCATTGCTATATCAATTACCATATGGAGTGTAATGACCGCTCTGTGTGGAGCGGCGCAGAACTTTGCCCAGCTATTTATGGCTAGGTTTGGCGTCGGTGTCGGCGAGGCAGGTGGATCACCTCCAGCTCACTCTATTGTCTCCGATATTTTCCCAGCAGCCCAACGCGCTACTGCTTTATCTATCTATTCTCTTGGCGTCTACGGTGGCATTCTAGTCGGTACGGTCGGCGGTGCCTATCTCGTTCAATATTTTGATTGGCGTACTGCTTTTGTAGTGGTCGCCATCCCGGGAATATTTCTTGCGCTACTTGTTAGATTCGTAATTAAAGAACCGCCACGCGGCATGGCCGAATCACGCAAAGATGTGGCACCACCGGGCTTCTTGCGTGTACTGCATTTTCTTTGGGATAGAAAGTCGTTTCGACATCTTTCATTTGCTTGCGCTTTGCACGCCTTCGTTACCTATGGCATGGGCAACTTCATGCCGCTGTTTCTAGGCCGCGTCCACGATATGCCTATTTTGGATGTGGGTTGGTACTACGGCATGATTGCGGGAATCGGAGGCTTGGCCGGCACCTTTTTCGGTGGTTGGATGTCTGATCGTATGGCGAACAAGACCGGAGACAAGACTTGGTATGTATGGGTTCCCTTCATCTCAACGGTGATCGCAATTCCTTTAGGCCTCGTTACTTTTTTGCTGATGCCTAACGGGTATAGCGCGGCATTCTCCTACTTT
This sequence comes from uncultured Pseudomonadales bacterium, assembly GCA_938082955.1. Lineage (GTDB taxonomy): Bacteria > Pseudomonadota > Gammaproteobacteria > Pseudomonadales > Pseudohongiellaceae > UBA9145. The sequence goes on along the minus strand of CALKDE010000089.1, from coordinate 383 downwards.
CTACCGGTATTCTTCGGTGGCTGGTATCTAGCACCCTGCATTGCATCAACTCACTTCTTGGTCGGCATTCGCATGCGCGCCATGGCATCAGCGATCTTGCTGTTCATGTTAAATTTAATCGGCTTAGGGCTTGGCCCGATGATAACTGGCTTCATGAGCGACCTTTTCGAACCAAGCTACGGCTCTGATTCGCTACGCTATGCGATGTCAATTACGCTGTTGGTGAATTTCTGGTGTGCCTTCCACTATTGGAAAGCGAGCCGCACGATTGCGGCAGATTTCGATAGGGCTCCAGATTAACTGGAGCATTAATTGAATGACTAGATCGCCTCGAGAGCCTGGGTGATCTTGCTGACGGCGATTACCTCAATCCCTGGGATCTT
>CALKDE010000088.1 GCA_938082955.1 uncultured Pseudomonadales bacterium | reverse complement strand
GGACGAAAGCTCCTCAAACAACACGACGTTTACCACTTGGCTACTTCCGCGCACATCAAGCTCGCCCGAGGTACCCCGAATGATCTCAATGTAGTCGACCTGCTCGGCCGTAATGCGATCCATCTGACCACTGGTCTGATTGTTCTTGCCGGCTGTTCGCTTACCATTAATGATTATCTGACTGCCACCGCTGCCGCTGCCAAGACCTCTGCCACCATTACCGCCTCCCTGACGGGAGCCGCCAAAGTTTCCTCCACCCCCAGTTGCGGAACCCACTCCAGGTATCCGGTCCAACATATCCTGCACAGTAACCGGGTTAAATTCAGCGAAGTAGCTCGCGGGATAGACGACGGTCGAATCTTCACCCACATTATCTTGGGCACTCACCGACTGAACAGCCGCGAAAAGTAGAATTAGCGTCACAAAATGGCTTACTAGAGTGGGAAACGAAAAAGGCTTAATGCGCATAGAGTGATCTCATTACAGTAGGGGAGCCCGGGGTCAGCCAAAGCGATTAGAGGAGCCAGATTTAAGGATGTCGGCTGCTGTAGCTTTTGAACGTTAAATCGTCATAAATTGTTGAATTGCGGATTATAGAAGAAGCAGCGCTTCTGGTTTGTGACAAATTGTAGGCTATTCTGCCCCTTTTACACTTTTTCCACTTTTTAAACTTCTACCCTTGTTATCGCTAGATTTCTTAATTTAGACGGCCTGCGTTACACTTAGTGTCTTATTGAGAGTAGTTGTATGAGTGACATAGAACAAGCACAGAGTAGCCAGCCCTTAGGCGAAAAGTCCCTCCTCGCCAAGATGTTAGCCGGCGACTACGGCCTTGCCACTACTTACTGGGCCCTGTACTTCGTAGGAGCTGGCCTTTTTGCCGCATTCGGATCAAAGGCCGTCGACGAAGAACGCTGGATACCCTACCTAATCATGGTCACGGTGATGATGGCGTACACAATAGTCCTGATCATCGGCGTTCGCGCCGCCTATAAGGGCCCTCAGTTGTGGAAGGTGATGTCTAGGACATCATCCGTATTCATGATCATCAATATTCTTATAGCCATTTCGACTCTCGGATTTATCTACTAGAGCCAATGTGAGACAAATACCAAGCCTGTCTAACCTGCGCTTAAACTAAGGAACTCCTTTAATTGAACCAAGCACTCGAAGCTCTTCCAGCTAACTATGTACTGGTCGTCAAAAAAGACTGTCCTACTTGCACCTTGATCGAACCGGTCATTCGGGCTCTGGCGGGAAACACAGCACTTTCCCTGAAAGTCTATGTACAGGACGACCCCTCGTTTCCAGCGAACCTAGACGGCGTGATCGACGACTCTAGCCTAGAGTATTCGTATCAACGCGAGATAGAAGTTGTTCCAACCCTAATTCGCCTTACAGATGGAAACGACGCGCAATCTGAAGAGTCTCGAATTTATGGCTGGGATAAGGAGCAATGGCAGAGTTTTACAAGGATAGAAGGCCTGGGCGCCGAGCTTGTTAATTTTAAACCTGGCTGCGGATCCAAGACCCAAGACCCTGGTATGAGCGAAGTCTTAGCACTGCGTTTCGGCAGGCAGATACTACAAGCTCGTTGCGTTGAACTGGCCGAGGCCGAGGACATCATGGAGGCCTGCTACGACCGAGGCTGGAGCGATGGTCTGCCGGTAGTGCCGCCTACTCCCCTTCGCGTTATGCGCATGCTAAATGGCAGTGCACGTGATGCCGCCGAGATTGTCGGCAAGGCGCCCCCTGACAACGTACCTTGCACCATCGAGAAGATCGCAATTAACGCGGTCATGGCCGGTTGCAAACCCGAATACTTCCCCGTTGTTATCGCCAGCGTCGAGGCAGCCTTGCAAGATCGCTTCTGTATGCACGGCCTACTCTGCACGACCTATTTCTCTTCACCTGTGATGATTGTCAACGGGCCAATTATCAAGCAGATTGGCATGAATTCTGGCATCAATGCGCTTGGCCAGGGTAATCGTGCTAACGCCACAATAGGCAGAGCGCTGCAGCTGATAATCCGTAACGTCGGCGGTGGGGTACCTGGCGGTATCGATCGAGCGAACATGGGTAATCCTGGCAAATACACGTACTGTTTCGCCGAAGATGAGGTTGATGAGAACTGGCAAAGTCTCGCTATAGATCGCGGCTTTGAGCGTAAAGATTCCGTGATCAGCCTTTTCGCAGGAGATGGACTGCAACCAATACTCGATCAGCAATCGCGCACACCGCAGTCACTAGCAAAGAGCATGGCAATGAGTCTGCGCAGCGTGGCACATACCAAACTGTTCGGCATAGCAGATGCGATTCTCGTGGTCTGCCCAGAACATCGCCGCGTATTTCGTGAAGGTGGCTGGAATAAAGAGGACTTGCGCACAGCACTGTATGAAGAACTAATGACACCTGGCGCCGAGATTATCCGCGGAGCCAATGACATAGCCGAGGGCATGCCGGCACAGTTAAAAGACAAGATGCTTAACAAATTCCGAGACGATGGCCTGCATATCGTTACCACTGGCGGCACGGCAGGCATGTTCTCTGCCATCATTGGTGGCTGGGTAGCCTCAGGTGAACGTGGCAGCCAGTTAACATCACAAAAAATTTAACCTTAGGTTGTAATTAGGGCACCTCTGAACAACTCGGATAGCGCTCAGCGGGACATAAAGCACCCAGCCGCGTTGTTCAGAGGCGCCCTAACAATCGACACTGGTACTAAACTGAAAACGAAGAGGTACACTATGCAAAGCACTACCACCCTTTTGGATCCGACCGCGGAACTGCAGAGCGCAGCGCGGCAGTTGTTACCCAGGCTACAGAGTATAGCCGGCGCCACCGTTGGCTTGTTGGATATTTCCAAGCCCCGTGGTAAAGAATTTCTAGATGAAGTGCAGAAGCATCTGGAAGAAGCCGGCGCGAAGGTAAAGCGCTATTCCAAGCCCACTTTCACTCGTGTAGCGCCGACAGAGCTAACGCAGAAAATTAGCGTCGAGTGCGACGCAGTAATCGAAGGACTCGCCGACTGAGGCTCATGTACCTCGTGCAGTTTGCATGACATCATGGACTTAGAAAGCAGAGGACTTCCATCAGGCTTCGTCGCCTCAAGAGAATTTGTCGACGCCGCTGCCGCACAGGGAAAGTCTCTGGGCATTACGCCGGCGAGCGTGTTCGTTGCGCATCCGATTCAGGATCGAACTGATAAAGAAATGGCGCAACTAGCACTCAGCTCGATCGACGCGATTACAGCAATGATTTGCGACAAGGGCCAGTAAAAAGAATTGATTTCAAGTTAAGTGAAGCAAAGCTAATTAAATAGCTGCGCGAACTTTTTAAATAGATGGAAAAAGGAAGAGTAGAATGACCAGAGAAGCAGTAATTGTATCAACAGCACGCACTCCAATCGGTAAAGCCTACAGAGGCGCATTCAATGATACGGACGCCCCTACATTGGGAGGACATGCAATTGCTGCAGCCGTTGAACGCGCGGGTATCGATCCTAGCGAAGTAGATGATGTAGTAATCGGTTGTGCCATGCAGCAAGGATCTTCTGGCAACAACATAGGCCGCACGGCGGGTGTTGTAGCAGGACTACCGAGCTGTGTAGCCGGCATGAGCGTAGACCGCCAATGTGCCTCCGGCATGATGGCTATAGCTACGGCAGCGAAGCAGGTCATCGTTGACGGCATGCCTATTGTAGTTGGCGGTGGCCTGGATTCGATTTCTCTTGTAGCGAATGAGCACCGCAATTCCTATCGCGCGCAAGACCCGAATGTACTAGCCAGATCCCAACACGCCTATATGTCCATGATAGAGACAGCCGAAGTTGTAGCTAAGCGCTACGGGGTGTCCCGCGATGCACAGGATGAATATGCTCTTCGGTCACAACAGCGCACAGCTGCCGCACAACTAGCCGGCGCATTTGACGATGAGATTGTACCCATGGCTTCTAAGATGCTGTTCATGGACAAGGAAACAAAAAAGCAAAGCGTACACGAGACCCTGCTGGAGAAGGATGAGGGAAATCGTCCTACGACGACTCTCGAAGGCCTGCAAGGCTTGAAGCCGGTCTATGAAGGCGGCGTAATCAGCGCCGGTAATGCCAGTCAGTTATCTGATGGCGCGTCTGCTTCGGTGGTTATGGATAGCAAATTGGCCGAACAGAAAGGCTTGCAGCCACTTGGCGCCTATCGCGGCATGGCTGTTGCTGGCTTGGAGCCTGATGAGATGGGTATCGGTCCAATCTACGCTGTGCCTAAGTTGCTGGAACGCAATAATCTGAAGATGGATGACATCGGACTTTGGGAGTTGAACGAGGCGTTTGCGGTACAGGTAATCTACTGTCGCGACCAATTGGGCATTCCTGATGAACTACTCAACGTAAATGGTGGTGCCATCTCAATCGGACACCCTTTCGGTATGAGCGGCGCACGCATGGTCGGACACGCCCTTATAGAAGGCAAGCGACGCGGCGTTAAATACGTGGTTTGTACGATGTGTGTAGGTGGCGGAATGGGCGCCGCTGGATTATTTGAGGTTTACTAGCGATTAGTCTAAGCACACATTGAGTCAAGAAAATTAATCGTGGCTGCCTCATCAAACACAGATGATGGCAGCCGCTGATTGCTCACTGACTCTACTTTGATTACGTTAATAGCATCTAGAACGATTCGACCAAACTGCTCATCAACGTTGTCCTTGAATTCGGCATTCGCCGAAAGGTATAACGTAATTCTATCTGCGAGGTCACGCAGGAAGCTCAAACTCAACTCCGCCCGGTCTTGGATTGTCATCCTGCTATTTTCCGGATCCCTATAAAAACGGCACATGGCACTTTCACTGTTAAACTCTCTGCTGAAACTGCGGTGTGACTCATCAAGAAGTGCTATGAAGAACTCTAGGTCGGAACCATCGATTCCCGGGTTATTTACCAGCCTGCCGCTTCCGCGAAAAGTCTGTAGCGTGCTAGAAATATAAGTGAAGCTCGCTTGGGCATCTTCGATGCCTTCCGCCCCATTCAGCCAAGGCGATAGGCAAGACAAGAACGAAAAACAGCAGGCTTTTAAGAGTGAG
>CALKDE010000087.1 GCA_938082955.1 uncultured Pseudomonadales bacterium | reverse complement strand
CTTGTAAACTTTGCGCGCGATGAGATCGTCGATTCTCAGGCTCTTCTCGAAGCTCTAGAGTCGGGAAAGCTCGGCAAATACGTGAGTGATTTTCCTCGACCTGAGCTGATGGGCAGAGACGATGTCATCTCAATGCCGCATATCGGCGCCAGCACCAACGAGGCTGAAGAAAACTGTGCGATTATGGGCGCAGACCAGCTGATGGACTTTCTTGAGAACGGTAATATCAAGAATTCGGTTAATTTCCCTACCTCGTTCCTAGATCGAACTGCCGATGCGGGAAGTTGTACTCGCCTAGCTATCAGCAATCGTAACGTACCCAAGATGCTAGGTCAGATATTATCGGTACTTGCGGATCAGAATATCAATGTACGGGACATGCTTAATAAGAGTCGCGATGATATCGCTTACAACCTAATCGACTTGGAGGCGCGGCCTTCCGAAGAAGCACTAGTTGCGATTTCAGAAATCGAAGATGTAATCAAAGTTACTCTGCTTTAACACACCAAACACTAACAATTACTATTGGAATTAAGACAATGACTCGAGTATTTAATTTTGGCGCAGGACCGGCGATGCTCCCTATCGAAGTTATGCACAAAGCACAGGCGGAATTCCTTGATTACAACAACATGGGCGCATCCGTAATTGAAATAAGCCACCGCTCCAAGGAATTCGGTGAAATTATAGATCGCAGCGATGCCCTGCTTAGGGAACTTGCAAATATACCAAGCAACTACAAAATTTTGTACGTGCATGGCGGTGCCCAAATGCAGTTCTCTGCAGTCCCTTTGAATCTTATTAATCGCAACCCTGCTCGCAAGGCTTCCTTTGTCCTCACTGGCACTTGGGCTGTAAAAGCTAGCAAGGAAGCAAACCGTTATGGTACTGCGCTCGATATTGCCAGCAGCAAAGAGAGCAAATTCAATCACATTCCTGCGTTTGACGCGTCCATGCTAGACCCAGAAAGCTCCTATGTTCACATAGTCAGCAATAACACTTTGTATGGCACCCGCTGGCAATCATTCCCCAATACAGGGGACATTCCTTTGGTCGCGGATATGACCTCCGAATTTATGTCTCGCAAGCTAGATATAAGCCAATTCGGTATTATTTTTGCCGGTCTTCAAAAGAACCTAGGCCCTGCAGGACTAGCCGTGGTCATAATTCGGGAAGATCTATTAGAATACGCAATTCCTGAAACTCCAGGGCTGCTGAATTACAAGACCTACGCTGATCAGCATTCACTAGCCAACACCAACAACACCTTCGCCATCTATATGATGTCGCTAGTAATGGAATGGCTTAAAGACCAGGGTGGCATAGCGAAAATAGAGAGGCAAAATGAAGCCAAAGCTAAATTAATCTACGATTACATTGATAGCACCGATTTCTACTTCGGCACTGCCGAGCCGGCTCATCGGTCAATAATGAACGTAACATTCAAGATACTCAATGAAGACTTACTGGACAGCTTCTTGGAACAGGCAGAGGCTAACGACCTCTACGCGTTAAAAGGACACCGAGACGTCGGTGGAATTCGAGCCTCAATCTACAATGCTATGCCAATGGCTGGCTGTGAAGCCCTTGTAAAATTTATGCAAGAATTTGAAAAAAACAACGGCTAGACCAAGACGGTCATACAGTCGGCCCGATCACATTTACTTCTGTAAGGGCCTGCTGTAGTTTTGGCAGGCATTGCCAAACCAGAAATCGTCATGGACATTTCCCGAAAAATAATTCACTGTGATTGCGATTGTTTCTATGCATCAATAGAAACGCGCGACAATCCAGATTTAGCCAATTTACCCATTGCGGTAGGCGGCTCACCAAGCCGGCGCGGGGTAGTCGCGACCTGCAATTATGAGGCGAGAAAATTCGGCATTCATTCGGCGATGGCTTCGGCCATGGCTCGCAAGCTCTGCCCCGACCTAATAATTATTCGTCCCGATATGGAAAAATATCGGAAAGCCTCTGATCTCATCCACCAGGTCTTTCAACACTATACTGAGTTGATCGAACCGCTCTCTCTCGATGAGGCCTTTTTAGATGTTAGTGACTGCAGTCAATACTTTGGCAGTGCCACGCGTATTGCCAAGGCAATTCGTCAGGAAGTACACAGCAGCGTCGGCATAACCATTTCAGCGGGTATAGCCCCGAATAAATTTCTAGCTAAGATCGCCAGCGATTGGAAGAAACCTAACGGGCAGTTCGTGATTCGCCCAGAACAAGTCGCCGCTTTCGTCGCCACTCTGCCGGTCAAGAAACTACACGGCGTGGGAAAAGTCACTGCAGCTAAAATGAAGCGCCTAGGCTTGGAGTGCTGCGAAGACCTAAGACAACTTGGCGAGGAAGAACTACGAGCACACTTTGGCTCATTCGGTGAGCGCTTGTACAACCTTAGCCAAGGAATCGATAACCGCGCCGTGCAAACTGACCGCATTCGTAAATCTCTGAGCGTAGAGAACACCTATGCCGAGGATTTACCCTCGCTCGAAAGCTGTCTCAAGGCACTGCCTGCACTCGAGGCACAGCTACTTAAGAGAATGCAGAACCTGAAAGACAGTTACCAAATCCAGAAGCAATTTGTAAAAATTAAATTTCATGACTTCGTAAGCACTACGGTAGAAATGATATCCTCCACAACCGATAGCGATAATTATAGAGCGCTTTGCGAACTAGGCTTTGCGCGTGGCAACAAACCAGTTCGATTGCTTGGTATGGGAGTCAGGTTGATTCCGCTGACAGAAAGTTCGACCACTGAAAATGAGAGAGACCAGTTAAGTCTCAGCCTGGACTCCTGAACGAATGAGCAGATACCGCCCGCCACGACCACCTAGTGCGAAATATATATCAGCTGAAGGCGAAAAAATGCTGCAAGCGGAGTTACATCAGCTCTGGAAAGTCGAGCGCCCAGTGATCACACAGTCAGTCTCCGAGGCCGCCGCACAGGGTGATAGATCGGAAAATGCTGAATACATCTATGGCAAGAAGCGCCTGCGCGAGATAGATAGCAGAGTCAGATACTTAAGTAAGCGCTTGGAAGAGATGACGGTAGTTTCCCACCCCCCCACCAATCAAGACAAAATCTATTTTGGCGCAATCGTTACGCTCGAAGATGAAGAAGGGAACACACTCAAGTATAAAATTGTCGGCCCCGATGAATTAGACCCTCAAAAAGGCCATATAAGCATTGATGCCCCCTTGGGTCGCGCACTTTTAGCCAAGGAAGCCGGCAGTGAAATCGAAATAGAATCACCAGCTGGCCACAGGGTCTATTATGTCCTCGCTATCGAATACTCAGCGACTTAAACCTTGAAGAGCTGGTGATGAAACACGTAACTATCATTGCCGTCCCTAAAGCACTTGGATCATCCATTACCATCCCCTTGGAGATGCTGAGTGCCGCTAACGATATTGCCAAGGCTCGCCGGCAACTAGACAAGCTCGTCACTATCGATTTAGCTTCAGCCACTGACTCTACCGAGTTGGCACTCAGCGGTGGGATGCGCATCAACTGTCAAACCACACTGAACAGTATAAGCAACAGCGACCTTATCTTTGTACCAGGTATCTGGGGAAACCCGAGACCGGCACTTCCTAAACTAAAACCCATGATGAACTGGCTTGTGCAGCAGTACGCACTGGGCAGCACACTGTGCTCGATCGTGACCGGAAGTTTTTTCTTGGCTGAGGCCGGTCTGCTCAAGGGCAAATCTGCTACCACTCACTGGCGCTTCTTCGATGAGTTCACACAGCGCTACCCCGACGTAAAGTTACAGCGCAAGCGCTTCATCACCAGCGATGAAAAACTCTATTGTACCGGCAGCATCAATGCAGTCCGTGACATCATGCTGCATTTTGTAGAGCAGCTGTATGGTGAATCGATTGCCAGCGAAATAGC
>CALKDE010000086.1 GCA_938082955.1 uncultured Pseudomonadales bacterium | reverse complement strand
TCCAGACGCTGGAAGCCAGCTGCATCTAGCAGCGTCGCCATGTTGGCAACTGCGTGAAAAGGTGTAGGGGATTGCTGCAGGAACTGCAGCAATCCTTTTTGACGATCAGTACTAGTCAAAATATAACTCTACCTAGTTGCTATCAGCGACTTAGATTAGCGGATTTCCAAAATCTCTACGTCGAAGATCAACGCGGAATTTGGCGGAATAGCCGGCGTAGGTGAAGCCTCGCCGTAAGCCATAGCCGCAGGAATAAATAGGCGCCACTTGTCTCCTACTGACATCAACTGCAACCCTTCGGTCCATCCACTTATTACTTGGGACAAACCGAACTGTGCAGGTTCGCCACGATCAACGGAGCTATCGAACACCGTGCCATCAATTAGCGTGCCGTGGTAGTGGGCAAGAACCGAATCTGTAGCCGCAGGTGAAGCACTGCCTTCAGGGCCGGACTCTAGAATCATGTATTGCAAGCCCGAGGCAAGCGTTACAACTCCCTCTTGGGTCGAATTGTTCGCTAGAAATTCTACGCTGGCGGCCGTGCTTTCTGTCAGGACTGCCTGCTGCTGCTCAGCCATACGCTGCTGAAACAGTTGAATCGCAGCGAGCATATCTTCATCACTCATTTTCACTTCTTCGTTGATCGCATCGAACATGCCTACCATAAAAGTATCAAGTTCTAAGCCTTCCAAGATTCCCTGAGACTGGAGGTTCTGACCGATGTTGACGCCGATCGAGTAAGCGATCTGTGCACCTTCACTTTCCAGATTGGTATCGTCTTGGGCAAATAACTGAGCGCTCAGTAAAGTAGCGAAAATAGTTACCAGGACCCGACTCTTGCGTGTGCTTATGTTCATGCTAAATTCCTTAGATTCATTGGACAATTGCCAGGATAAGGGGTTCAATCCTGTCAGCGACAAAACTTTCGCATACTAACTGGGATGCCCAGCAAATACCAGCCTATGGCAGGTGAAACAAATCGCAAACAAGGCATATCCACCCACATTTTCTCGATATTTCCGACGCTACACCAAACATGAAAAACCGTCTCAAACTGATAGTAAATAGCGTATTTTGCACACTAAAACAGCTAGCTGCGGCTCTGCTGCTTTTGCTATCCGCCTGCTCTTCAAACTATACGGTGTCGGTGAATAACCAGGCAGTGTTCGACCCTACAGGACGGCTATTTAGCGGTGAGCTAGCCGACCCTGACCTTCAGGGTTGCGTCAATATCGCGATGCAACAGCAGAGCACGCAAAATGCAGGATTGTTGCGTGTACTGTCCTGTGGCAATTCACAGGTACAGACGCTGGGAAACATCGAACAGCTGACTCAATTGCGCTTTTTGGATCTGGATAACAACCTCATAAAAGACGTGTCACCCCTAGTAGGGCTAAGGTTGCTCGGCGGGCTGAACCTTATGAACAACGCGGTTCTCGACATCAGCCCTCTTCTGAGCATGACTAACCTCACCTCAGTCAATCTAGTGGGTAACGACAACATACCCTGCCAGCAACTTCTTTCTTTGGAAGAAAGACTGGGAAGTAACTTGAGCAAGCCGGCAAGCTGTCAGGACTAACGATGCAGTGCTGGCGGGCCACTGTGGAAACGAAACTCCTCGTCAGGCTCTAAGACGAGACGGCCTTCTTCGGCCGCAACCTCCTCCAGTTTTAGCCCTATATCCTTATCGGAATATTGCCTGGCTAGCGCTAGATAATCCTCAAAATGCCGCGCCTCAGATTTAAGCAGGCTACGGTAGAACTTCTGTAGATCACCATCCAGAAGCGGCGCTAATTTCGCGAATCTTTCCGCGGATCGCGCCTCAATAAAAGCGCCTACGATCAAGGTATCAATCAGCTGCTCCCGTTCTTCCTTGGCTATCAACTCACGTAGCCCTGCCGCGTAGCGTGAAGGACTTAGCCGCACGTACTCGACACCTGTGAGCTGCATTATTTCGACGACCTGCTGAAAGTGCAGCAACTCCTCACGAGCCAACTGCGACATCTTCTTTAGCAAATCCGGCTTATTTGTATGCCGGTACATAAGGTTCATCGCTGTGGCCGCCGCTTTCTTTTCACAGTTAGCGTGATCGATGAGCAATAGATCCTGATGCAAAAGCGCTTCTTGCAGCCAGGCGTCCGGTGTAGGGCAAGCAAGAAAATGTGTTATTTCAGTGAGCATAGGTATTGGAAAGCTGAGTTGGCTTGAGAGAACGTTAACGAATTGACGCAGTGGCTTACAGGGTATTAGTGCCGAGTCTTGTCAGGCAACTCTTTCTTGGCATCAGCTGTTACACCCTTCAATTCTTTGCTAGAAGGATCTTCTTCGGCTAGCGCTTCGCGCTCAAGCTTCTTGGACGTCTTCGCGCCTAGGGTTTTGAGATCCTCTACGCGGCGTATTAAATTTCCTGTACCGGATCGAAGCTTTTTGTGCGCATTTTCATAGCTCTTCTTGCTCGAGTCGATCCTCGCACCGACATCTTCGAGGTCCCCGACAAAGTTTACGAACTTGTCATACAAAGCGCCTGCCTTTTCAGCGATTTCTACAGCATTGCGATTTTGCTGATCCAGACGCCAAAGGTTCTGCGCCAACTTCAATGTGGTTAGTAACATTGTCGGACTAACGAAGACGATGTTCTTCTCAAACGCATACTGAGACAAGCCCGGATCGTTCTGAATCGCGACTGAGTAGGCAGCATCTATTGGCATGAACAAGAATACATAATCTAGAGTACTGATACCCGCAAGGTTCTGATAGTCCTTGCCCGACAGCCCTTTAACATGGCTACGCACAGACTGGACATGCTGCTTCAGAAAACCTGCCTTCTCATCCACATCGTTAGTGGAGCAGTAAGCATCCCAAGCCTTAAGCGATACTTTAGAGTCGATAATAATATCCCGCGACTCAGGCAGGTGAACAACAACGTCAGGTTGGAACTTGCCTCCCTCTGTCGACTGCAGGCTCACCTGTACTTCGTATTCCCTGCCCTTAACTAGACCGGAGTTTTCCAACAGGGTCTCGAGAATCATTTCCCCCCAGTTCCCCTGCGCCTTATTATCACCCTTCAAGGCGTTGGTCAGATTCACCGCGTCCTCACTGATCTGAGTGTTCATCTGTTGCAACTGCTTAATTTCTCGCTCCAGTGCGAATCGCTGTTTGGATTCTTTATCGTAGGTGTCCTCTACTCGCTTCTCAAACTGACGAATTTTATCTTGCAGAGGACTTAAAACAGTAGCCAGACTTTCCTTGTTGTTGTCGACTAGTTTCTTGCTCTTATCGTCGAATATTTCGTTCGCAATATTCTTAAACGCCACACTTAACTGTTCTTTAGATTCGTTAAGCAGGGTCAGCTTTTCGCCGTGCTGTTTACGCTCTAATTCCAAACTAGTCTCTAGCTTGGCTTTAGTTTCTCGTAGTGTTTGTAGCTCTTGTCTAAGTGATGCATTTTGATTATCTGAATTATGCCAAGATTGTATCGCGCCGCTTAACTCATTTTCTTTGGCGAGCATCTTTTCTCGCAGCGACAGTTCCGCCAGTTTCAGCTGCTGTGACTGACGCAAGGTCCAAACAAGGATGACTATCAACGTGACAGCTAAAACAGCGAGGGCGATAACAACTGGGGAGTTCATAATTCTCGCATTAAAGTAAACGGCCTATACCACTGCGCGGCGGCGAAACGAACGCTGTCACACAGCAAAACATCGGCTGCGCCGCTTTAGGTCAAATTATTATTGATAACCAGCAGTAACTCGGCAGTAAGATCAGACAGATCCTCGGCCGACTCCAAGGGTTCAGCTGTTACTGTGACGACACCGTCCTCGTCAACGAGTCGAACGCTGAAGTCCTGCTGTATCGCTGCGCTTTCCTCATTGTTGCGGCTGAACAATCTGCCGATGAATCCCGGCTGATCTTCATCTACGCTAGCACCAGAGAAACGTACATTTAGAAAAGCTAAGTCACGGTCATTCTCCAAAATAGTCACTCCTGCTTCGTCTAGTGCTGAGCGAACCAACACCCACGCACGCCTGTAACTCAGGCGAAGCTCCAATGCTTGCTGGCCCTGCCCGTCATCAACGATATTTGCTTTTCTCTCAGCTTCGATGCTACCCGCAAGAAGACTGGCTGACGAGGCCTGATAAACATCGTTTCTATCGGCTAGGTATTGTGAAAGGCTATCGAGAATTTGGCGCTCGCGATCTTCCGATACAGACGTCTCC